>NZ_CP047476.1:1200000-1500000 GCF_010587385.1 Vibrio astriarenae | reverse complement strand
CCACCGGCAGGTTCAGGAGAGTGCGCAGCACCTAAGCTACTGCAATATGCCTATGCAAACCAATTACAGCCTATCGCATTAGCGGAGTTCTGGTGGGGGATATCTCCGAAGTCTGAAATACGTAAGCATAAGCAATACTATCCAGCGTGTCAGAGTAAGTGCCAACCGATCCTAGGCCACATGCTACAAGGCTTGAGCGTGGATGAAAATCCTCTACTCATCAACCCGGCACAAAATAAACCACTAGAGCTCTTATACCAAGATGATGCCATTGTTGTGGTCAACAAGCCGGCCAATTTCTTATCTGTGCCTGGACGCCATATCAAAGACTCAGCATTGACTCGCCTTGAAGCCGATTTTCCTGATTGCGAGGGGCCTTTTGTTATACATCGACTCGATATGGCGACCTCTGGCATCTTAGTGTTTGCTCTTACACGCAGAGCGAATAAGAGCCTACAAAAACAGTTTATTTCGCGAAGTGTCAAAAAGCGCTATGTAGCAAAACTGGCGCGCAAAGACATCGCAGCCACTGGTAAGATTGACCTACCAATGCGCGGAGATCCCTACGATCGCCCAAGACAGTTGGTGTGTCATGAGCACGGAAAAAGTGCACTTACAACTTGGCAGGTCAAAACACAAGATGAGTCTGGCACGACACTGTACTTACACCCGCACACTGGCAGAACACATCAACTGCGAGTGCATTGTGCTCATCACGAGGGTTTAGATAGCCCAATTATTGGAGACACTCTCTATGGTGAGCCTGAGAAGCGACTCTATCTGCATGCTGAAAGCTTGTGTTTCAAGCATCCATACACAAATGAAACGTTACAATTTCAAGTGGATGCCGAGTTTTAGTCCTTGGTGAGTCCAGCATGATTATGAGACAATCATCACGGTATTGACTTAGGTGATGATGATGAAGTTTAAAGCAGCCATTTTTGATATGGATGGGCTATTGCTCGATACAGAGCAGGTCTGTATGAAAATATTTGAGCAAGCCTGCGACACCGTAGGCGCACCATTCTTAAAAGACACGTATTTATCGATTATTGGCTGCAACGCCCAGCGTATAAACCAAATTCTAACCGACGGCTATGCGCCGTATATGGATTATCAGATCATTCATAACGAGTGGCGCAAACGCTACAATGCAGTTGTTTTGCATGAAGCCATTCCTGTTCGTCATGGTGTCATTGATATGCTGGATTGGTTGAAGTACCACAAAATTCCATGCGCTGTTGCCACTTCGACTCAAAAAGATGTGGCGCAAGTGAAGCTCAAACTGGCGGGGCTTGATCACTACTTTGACAACATCACAACGGGATGCGAAGTCACCAACAGTAAGCCAGCACCTGAAATCTATGAACTTGCTGCGCAACGTCTCGATATCCACCCACATGATTGCCTTGCGTTTGAAGACTCTAACAATGGGGTAAAAGCTGCTGTCGCTGCGGGTATGGAAACCTTTCAGATCCCTGACTTAGTTCAACCTTCGAGTGACGTCATCGAGTTAGGCCACGCCATATTACCGACAATGAATGACGTACTCATTCACCTACAAAAGAAAGTCGCTTGATAAAAAAGAGGTTGAACGCAGATGTCCTTCAACCTTTTCCTTTCAACCTTCTACTTAAACTCATAAGTGTAAGAAAAGCCGACAAAATCACGCTTACCAAAATCATCATCGCTATACACCCCAAAGGTATTCAATGATTGATTGTCTGAGATTTTGTAACTTACGCCACCACCTAACCAGTAGCCACTATAGTCGTCTGAGCCTTTGTTCGCTCCACCAAAACCCATCATTGACCATTTATCGCTTAATGGGCGAAGGCCAAACATGCCAAGATATCCACCATGAGACGTTTTTGGCGCTAGTACATAGTCCTCAAGAAGATCGTCACCGCTCTCTTGATACTCAAAAAACTCACCGTCATTGTAGCTGTAGCCCGCCATGGGAAAGAGCTGAATACCGAACGGTTCAATATCAAAGTGACTCAGTGGAACAAAGGTGCCGATGCTGTAATTGTTTCGATAAGCACCGTCATCATAGTCGTTGCGACTAAAGTTGAAGTTAACGATACCAAGAGGAAGTAGCCAAGAGCCACCAACACGCCACTCATCGCCATCAGTGCTTACTCGGCCGTTGATCATACGCGCATCATCGAGACCAATAGAGCCAGATACTCGCCAAGCATCATCCGAATAACTGACGCCAGCCTTAGTTACAATTTTGGTTGGGTCTTCATGGTGTTTCTCCTCTGAAAACACAGACGCTGGCGCCAGCAAGGAGATGAGAGAAATTAAGATGGTGCTTTTTTGTAAATTAAGTGTCATACGAAAACATTCTGTTATTTAGCCAATGAATCACTCCGCTCGACACGTTAGCTTATTGTGACAATTGAAAATAAAATCCATCTCGTAACCACATTTTCGCAACCCAAGCTTATCAAATTTGACTATTCCAGTTAGAATATTCGTTATTCCATATAGCAGATTAAAAGATCACCAGAACGATTTGACATATTCATTTCGTTACATGTTTGATAGGTATATATGCAAGATCTCAATGCTCTCCATGTGTTTGTCGCGCTATTCGACACAAAATCTACGCAAAAAGCAGCGAAAAAGCTTGGTCGCTCTCAGTCTTATGTATCAAAAACACTGGCCCAATTACGAGAAGAGCTTGCCGATCCACTGTTTATTCGCAGTAGAAATGGCCTTATCCCGACGAGTTATGCCTCATCCATCGAACGCAAACTACGAGGCGCTCTCGAACAGGTTTCGATTTCGCTTGAGCCGGAAGACTTCAACCCTCGCAATATCGAGCGCATATGCATCCATATGGTCGAGCCTTACATTGTTCACATTGGTAAGAAGCTCATCGATAGAATTCGCCAAGAAACAGATGCGATGATTATCCTTAGGCACTGGACAAGAAACAGTGAGCAGTTACTTCTTGACGAAGATGTCGACATCGGCCTGCATATCCTCAGTGACAAGCCACAAGACTTTTATCAGAAGAAATTGCACTCAAGTGCAGGCTATTTGAGAGGCAACAGTGACGGTGAATATGTAAAATTCATTGTTGCTGGGGTCAATGAGTATAAAAATTTCTACCACCACTTACTTCCAGATACAGAAGCAAATATCATTATTGATAATCACGCACTGATGGAGCAGTTAATGGATAACTACTGCACTCTCTCCTATTACCCCATGGAAGAGCCAGATCCTAGATTCAAGATCAACATTGATGCTGCGTTAATCACCAAATCGACTCGTCGCTATTCCCATAAAATTCAGTGGATTTCAAAGCTGATTACAGAGCTCGTTGATGATTTTCTGGAGTCGAAAAAGCCGCTTTATCCACCGGTTCCAGAAAACTAAAAAACCAGAACTAAAAAAGAGAAGCCTAGGCTTCTCTTTTTTATAAATCACACTGTTAAAGCGCTGATAGATATGCTTTGTAAGATTTCAATCGAACGGTTGCGCCACCGATAATATCCATAAAGCCCAGTGCTGGATGAGGTTTAGCGGCTGAAACCCAACCAGAGCCTGTTGCACCGATAGGTACGATATAGTCCTCTGGCTCTTCGAATTCGATGATCACAGTACGGCCGTGTGACCCCATGTTATTACCAACATGTTGACGCACATGCTGGGTACCATTCATCACAGAGACTCGAGCTTCACCAGTACCCGCTGTCACACTGTGAACGCGGCCACGGAAAATCTCCCCCGGGTATGCGTCAACATAAAACTCAGCAAATTGACCGACTTTGATGCCTTTGTAGCTTTGGTCAGCGATACGCATTTCAACAAACTTCTTGCTCGTATCATACAGATGCATGTTACCTACACGCGTTCCGTCTGTAATATTCGCAATCGACATCTGCCCATCAAATGGTGCGCGGATTTCACGGCGCTCGTTTTGCCAGTTTGCCGTTGCTATTTGTGCTTCAATGGATTTGATTTGCGCGTTAGCCGAAGCAATTTTAGCGATGTGTGAATCAATGCGAGTACGAATATCGTCACGCTCTTGCTCTTGCGCGTAATCGTTCAAACGCTCGAGACGACTCAGCGTCTTTTTGTCATTTGAGATTTGGTGGTTCACCGCTAAAATTTCGGCTTCCGCCGCAGCACGCTGCGCCTCTAAACCACGGATTTGCGAATCGGTGTCTACATCTTTCAGCGTGTAGATCAAGTCACCCTTTTTCACCTGTTGGTTATGAGTCACATAGACGCGGTCAACTTCTTGACCAAGTAAAGGACTCAGTACCGCGTGTGGCGCCTTGACTGTTGTGCTGTCGGTCAAATCAGCAGGAGACCAGAAACGGTGCGCCGTAAACAGCATAAAGGCAAGGAAGAAACCAGAACCAATCATAATTGTGGCGTTTTTTAACGTCCAACGAACAAGGCCTGACTTAACCAGTAACCAGCAAATTAGGATATATGGCAGCATAATCTCTTTCATGTGATTACTCCTCTGTTACTGTTTTTGTTGTCGACTTGGTATCATTACTCTCTGGGTTTACCCCCTTACGAATAATGTTGGAGATGCTATCTGCGAGCACATCCCAGCGTGCAAACGCAATGATGATAGCCAGAACCCACCACGCTTTATTGATAAACAAACCACACAAAGAGAGGGCGAAAACAATTTGAGTATGTGCAGATGACATTTCGTGAGCTTTGTGTACCGCGACTTCATGCAACTGCCAGAGTAGGTAAACAATATAAACCACAATGGCAACGGTGACGAAGAACACAAAACCCATAAAGATTTCTGAGTCTAAAAGACGAAGAATCGTTGGGTAACCATTTGAGAAATACTCTGCCGGTAGGTCTTTACCGTGAATCTTACCCAACTTCGCAAGCAGCAAAGATGAGCCAACCAATGTACCAATCACGACCACTGCTTTAACAATAAACAGAATGATTGACTTAATCATCCCTAGAAAACTGAACTTACCTTCATCCCCTGAAGATTCGCCTTTTCTATTTTCAGACATGATGCGTTTCACCTTATTAATTAATACTGAATAATATTACCCATATGGGTAAGTAAAAATGGAATAATAAATATTCCAAATACGCTTTCTCTTTATATTTATCCGCAATCGCATTCACGCCAAGAATATGCACCAGTCACACCAACACGTTGGCAATTGAGCTTTGACCTAATAATCATGCACTTATCAATTGTGATTTGAATTAGCCTTATAAGAAGCAGGCTTATTTTACTTGATGGGAATACCGCATATGGAATAATGAATATTCCATATGGAATAATAAGCTGCTCTAAAATTTCGCACCAATTTAAGTTTCGGCTTTCTATCACTCTACACGCTAAAACTGCGAAGACAGTAAGCACTCAAGCCGATGAACTAGTCAACAATACAGCCAATTGAGGTTCCATGAAGTTTCGTACCAAAGTCATCGCTGCTGCTTCCGTTGTTAGCGCGCTGTCGCTTACTCTGCTTTCATCCATCAGCTACAGCTCACTAAAAGAAGAAGTTGAGCAAGCGAACTCGACCATTATCGACGTGTCACTTGAGCAAGTTGCCGATACGTTGAGCACTAGTATGGAAGGTAAGTTTGCCATCTCGAATTACCTAACTGAACTCGCCGCAACATCCACTCGTGACGAAGCGTACAACATTTTTAACCAGGCCTCCCTACGTGATGTCTTCGTTACCGCAGGTATTGGCTATGAAGGAGATGGTGCGATTGTTCACAATGATTCGAGCTGGACACCACCAAGCTCTTGGGACTCAAGAACTCGTCCTTGGTATATCGATGCCAAAACACTCCGCCAACGTGCAATTACAGATCCTTATGTCGACGAAGGCACCGGCAATATCTTAGTTTCTATTTCTCAGCCAGTGTACCGCTCAGGCTCGATGTATGGTGTCACTTTTTATGATGTTGATCTATCAAGTTTGTCTGACATCGTAAATGAAGCGGATATCCCTCACAGCACGCTGTTTATTGTAGATGACAAAGGCACCATTATTGGCCACCCAAATGAGCGCCTAAAAGGACAACCTCTAAATAGCTATATTGCGAATGCAGAGATCAGCACAGAGCTCACCACCATCGATATGAATGGCAGCAGTTACTACCTAGATTTTGACGTTGTACCTAACACTAACTGGTACGTTGGTATGCTTATCGATTACGACAAAACCAACATGCCTTTAGTAGAGATGCGTAATAGCTCGATCATGACAGCAGTCATTCTGGTTACCCTCTCTTTAAGTATCTTTTTGTACGTGACCACCTTACTGCTTCGCCCAATTAACGAGTTGAGTGAAGCGATGAAAAGCGTGGCAAGTGGTGACGGCGATCTAACAAAACGCCTTGATACCAACACCGATGAAGAGTTCAGCTTACTTGCTAAGAACTTTAATAGCTTTGTAGCGGCAATTCAAAACCTGATCAAAGAGAGCCAAGAGACGGCGAAAAACGTTACCTCTGTATCAGAGGCAACTCATGTTGCTGCCAATGACTCTCGACAGCTACTAAACACCCAAGTACAAGAGGTTGAGCAACTGGCAACAGCGATGAATGAAATGTCGACGACCTGTTCACTGGTTGCGGAAAATGCGCAAAACGCAGCGCAAGCGGCCCAAGCGGCAGATGCTTCTTCAGAAGAAGGTACGAATATCGTTTCAACAACCTCTGATTCGATTCAAACGTTAGCGCATCAAATGGAACAAGCCTCGAATACCGTGCGCCAGCTAGAATCATCAACCGAGAACATCGAATCAATTGTTGGCGTCATCAATGGTATTGCTGATCAAACCAACTTATTGGCATTGAACGCGGCGATCGAAGCCGCTCGCGCAGGTGAGTCCGGGCGCGGATTTGCTGTTGTTGCTGATGAGGTTCGTACACTGGCGCAGCGTACAACAGAGTCGACCACTGAAATTCGCAACATGATTGAGCATGTGCAAGCCGGTGCGAATACAGCGGCGTCTGCGATGTCACAAAGCCACAACCTAGCAATCGAAACAGTGGAGCAAGCGCATGCGGCGAACCAGTCACTAGTGAGCATTAAAGAAGCGATTTCGCAAATCACGGAGATGAACATCCAGATCGCTTCAGCCGCTGAAGAGCAAAGTCTCGTTGCGGAAGAGATCAATGGCAACACTGTGAATATCAAAGACCTTTCTAGTCAGGTCTCTGAACGTTCACAAGAAACATCTAGCCTAGTTGATGAGCAAACACGCCTAGTGGAACAGCAATCTGCATCACTTAACAAGTTCGTTGTTTAAATCAGAACGAGCAACTTAAAAAGACCCACAAAAAGAGGACTCCAAATTTGGGGTCCTCTTTTTTACTTTAACAATGAGCAACTAGCCTTGATGTGATAAGCAGTTATAGTCACCAAAACAGCAACTGTGCGCAAACCATCAACACCTGCCCGATAATCTATCGGTTTTCCCTGCATGTTTATTCCCTATTCACTCTCTCAATACTTAAGCGATCTATAATCAACTTTTGAACTAAGCATATCCCTATATTTCTTTGACTATGGCCTGAATTTTGACTGAAAAGCTGAGGCTAAGGCTGAAATCAAAAAAAGAAATGTAATGCACATTTTAAATCCAGTGACCGGAGCGTGATAAAAGTTACATCACCTTTAATGACTCGTTTGTACGCCGTAAAATACCCACTTTTTTGCATGACTTAGGTCACATCTTTTTTTTTCGTAACCCTCTTTGAGATTAACTGCTGCTAACCTCGGGCGCACTTTGAATGAATCAAGGTGATAACTATAAGGAGTGTTCTCGATGAATACCAAGCAACCAATGTCGCTTACTGGCCGTGTAATCCTGGGGATGGTTACCGGTATTCTTACTGGATTTTTTATTCAATCTTTTCTGGCTGATGTCAGCTTCGTTCACGAATACTTAGTGAATGGCCTATTTGAAGTAGGTGGTCAAATCTTTATCTCCAGCTTACAAATGCTGGTTGTGCCACTGATTTTCGTTTCTCTTGTTTGCGGTACAAGCTCTCTACAAGATATTACTACCCTTGGCCGTATGGGTGGTAAAACGCTTGGCTTCTACTTAGTCACAACCGCAGTCGCCATTACTCTAGCTTTGACAATGGGAACCTTGTTCCAACCTGGAGCAGGTGCTGACCTAACAGCAGCAGCTAGCTTCCAATCAGCTGAAGCACCCTCTCTTGGCCAAGTGATCATCAATATGTTCCCTAAGAACCCGATCGCTTCAATGGCACAAGGCAATACTCTGCAAATTATTGTATTCGCCATTTTATTCGGTATTGCTATTAGTGCTGCTGGAGAAGCAGGTAAACGCATCGCGAACGTATTCTCTGACCTCAATGAAGTGATCATGAAGCTGGTTGCGCTATTGATGAACATCGCACCGTTCGGCGTGTTCTTCTTGATGGCGAAGCTGTTCTCAGGTCTAGGCCTAGGCGCTATTTGGAGCCTTGGTGGCTACTTCCTAGTGTTGACAGGTACATTGTTACTGCACGGTTTCGTCACCTATGGCGTACTATTGAAAGGTCTTACTGGTCTAAACCCAGTGATCTTCCTACGCAAGATGGAAGACGCGATCATGTTCGCATTCTCGACAGCATCTTCAAATGCGACGATTCCAGTCACACTAGAAACAGTGAAAAACCGCTTAGGTGTTAAAAACCGCGTCGCTTCATTCACTGTTCCTCTAGGTGCAACTGTGAACATGGATGGCACAGCTATCATGCAAGGTGTCGCGACGGCGTTTATCGCTCAAGCATTCAATATTGACCTAACGATGGGTGACTACCTTGCTGTTATCCTAACCGCTACCCTAGCATCGGTGGGTACTGCAGGTGTCCCAGGTGTTGGTCTAATCATGCTGGCAATGGTACTTAACCAAGTAGGTCTGCCTCTAGAAGGTATTGCCCTAATCATGGGTGTTGACCGTCTGCTGGATATGATCCGCACCGCTGTAAACATCACGGGTGATAGTGCAGCATCGGTTATTGTTGCTAACTCTGAAGGCGCGCTGGATAAAGAGCGCTTCAATGACCCGCTAGCGGGCGAAAAAGAAGAAGAGGTTCACTTTGTTCCTGCAGAAGAGAACAAGTAAGTAACCTAGCAATAAAAAGAGCCCTAAGGTCCCCAGCCTTAGGGCTTCTTATTAGAGTTCGGTCAATTATTGATTAACAAAAGCTTCAATCTCACCTAGAGCCATATTTCCCGCCTTATCTAACTCTAAGCGGATATACCGAACACCACTCTCAGGCATATCTCCGATGGCAAATTCAAATAACTGCGCTTCACCTAGTGACTCAAAATGAAGAGACTCTTGTGACCATGCAGTGTTTCTATCACTATCTAACAAGCTAATCGTTGCACCATTGATCGTATTTGAGTCATACTTATTTCGATTGGTCAGTAGTAGTTGATCGATTTTAACTGATTGCTCCAAATCGATTTCTAACCAATGGCTATACCCCCACTTGGTATGATAGTAAGTACCCACATCCCCATCATTGATCTTACTCATAGAGTGTTTGTCACTGTGTTCTGATGAGGCTGAAACAGGCTTACCCAAAGCAACATTCAATCCCTCTATTTTCATACCATTCCAACGTGTGGAGCCATCGATAGGCAGTGTTTCATGCATGAGTGAATCACAGTATTGATCATTCTCGTAGCGGTAGTACTGGTCAGAATCCGCTTGAGAAACACCAAACGTTGCGATTTGATTCTTGGCTGCCTCGGTGACCGTCAGGCCCCAGCTCTCCATTACAGGAGTAAAGTCCAAGCCCGATGCATACGCTATCATTATCGCTAACCAATCATTTTGACTCAGTGCTTTTGCTTCTTCTCTAGCGAAGCTGCTTAAACCAATCTTGTCACGATACTGCACCCAAATGTCATCGTTCTTAATCGCCTCTTCGTACTCACGAAGTAATATGTGTAGACGAGGGTATAGATGCCAACCATTTTGCAGCAGCCCCCGCTCTTCAACTTGCATCATCATCTGCAAATAAAGTGCAGGTCCTGTGCGCCAGTTGCTGCCTAAGTTTAAACTCGCCATATAAGCTGAAGGATCATCTTGATTGAATGCCTCTTGCAAATAAGCAAAGTAATCATCACTATTTAAATTTTGGCAACTAGTTGATTTTCCCGTGTTCGCACGGAACATAGACTTGCTGTAATAAGAGTAAAAGTTAGTCGCGCTGTGCCCGGTAAAGCCTGTAAAGCGCAGTCGACTCTTTTCTAACCCATGCCCTAACTCATGAATATCACCATGACCAACAGGATCAAACGACCAAAACGCATCATAAGGGTTTCCTGAACAGCCGGAGCCACACGTGGCTTGGTCAGCATTCATGTGTTTCGCGTAATGCTGCGTTCGGACGTCCAATTCTTTTGACTTCGCCCAGTCGATGATTTCTGGGACCTCAGCAATACCTGGACCTTGGAAACCTGCCAGCACGTGCGGATAATTGTGGGTATATGTTTCAATGGCATCAATCAGCTCATTGCCATTATCAAATGCCGGATTCGCCATGGTGATGCCCATCTTCATTGCTGTTGAATGCACTTCAAAATGATCGGTCGAAATCTCAGCCCAATCGAACTCATTTTTACTGAGTGCTTCCTCAAAATAACGACTATCTCCCCAACCCGGGTAATGTGCGTGCTCACCAACGTTAGAAAATAGCAACGCTATCGGAGCCTCTTTGGTTCCCGACATTTCGACTTGGATTGGACCACCATAAGGAGTCGTAAATTGGATCGTTTCACCAGGTTCAATTGCAATGGCTGTGGAGCGCAAGAATTTTGGACGCTTGTAACCGTTCTGGTCAAACTCTTTGGTTGAGCCGCTGCGTTGCGTATTGACAAAAATCTTCGCTTCGATATCACTCGACCTGTCTTGGCGTGTAACCGTAACCGTCTGGCCAGGAAGGGCATAGGCGCCCGTAGACTTAAAACCACCATGATTAACAAGTTCGACACCTTTGTTGTCTGGGAATATATGACTAAAGTCACTGCGACTAAAGTTGCCCAGATCAGGTTGCGCTGGTGTATTGGTTCGATAATTATGAATCACATGATCAGCAAAATAAGCCTGTAAGAATGCTAAAGTTTCGGTCGTGTCATAACTCATTGGGTAGACGATGCTTTGGCGATAATCATCGGCTAATTGAATGATTTCTCTTTGGTAAGCAGGTAGATCACTCTCAAAGATATTGACTTTATTACTATCCAATTGATTTACCCAGCTGCGGATGTCGTCAACTCCTTGCTTGAATTCCACCTGATAAGCATCACTGCTGCAAGAGCCTTGGCATTCTGCAATATCGAAGCTAAAACTATTGTCTCGTAGATGTGTCAGCAGCTGATAAGTGGGAGCAATACTTGTGTCGATAACGTCATAATCTGCACTAGGGTCGTAGCTATTTAGTCCCGTTTTTGCCCAATAATTTTTGCTTACTGAGCGAATAGCATAGTGTTCAAAAATAGGTATGCTTAGCTCATTTTTATCTCTGTAGTGATTCGTAAACAACAGTGGTATACCCAAAGCTTCGGCTCTTTCTACCTGCTCGTAAACCGCGTCTAAATCATCTTCACTGTTATAGTGACTCGACAGGATCAGCAAGTCTGTATCAGCATCAATACATGAACTCAGTGCTTGCCCATCACAACTAAATGCCCCCTCATTAAAAGTAACGCTTTCACCAAACTCCTCAACTAACCACTCTTTGAGTTTACTGTCTTCTTTAAACCAATAGCTTTCATCATGATGGGCAATAACAACATTTATTTTGTCTGCGAGAATTTCTTGTCTGCTTTTACCAATAAGCCAATCAAAGGCATTACTGTAGAACGACCAAAAATCGTCATTCACCTCAAAGTCGAATCTTGCTATATTTTGCGGACTCGTCGCTAGGAATAAGTAACGTTGGTTATTATTTTCACCAATGATACCGACACTGTTATTTACTTTACCGTTACCAAAAGAGTAGTTACCCGGCAATATGGAGTAATTGACGCCATAGGTTGCAGCAAAGTTGACTGAATCATGACTCGGGTTCCAGGTAATGTTATCTAGGCTGCTCCCATCCTCTTTAGCCAGACCACCTTCGGTTAAATTAAATAGATTTCGCTTAATTAATTGAAAATTATAGTGATGTTCTTCAATCCCTAGTATTGCATTGAGCAGATGAGTATTTTCTTTTGCACCAGAGGTGCTTTGTGCTGGTAAAGCAACAAGCGCACTAAGCGCGATCGTACTTAGCGACATGACGTTTAATGATTTCATGAGACACCCTTTATTTATTAGAATATAAACTTCCTTTTCACTTAGGAAGTACAAAAACCTTAGGATTAGTTATGTATATATTCCAGGAAAATTAATTCTAATTGAACTAAAGTATCAAATTACAGCAAAAACCATTACCGACATGAATATTTAAATCAAATTTAATACCCAGGGCAAATATAAATATAAGCATATTTAATGTTATATAAAGTGATTGATTTAAATTGCCACCCTCAATCTAACATTGCAGTTTAGAAACATCTTTTTGACTCATTCGTCACACTTGAGCAACCGCAAAATGATTAGACTAGAGAGGTTGTCCCTGTCTCGCCATGGAGGAATCAATGAAGGCAGCTGCACTTACTTTGCTATCTCTACTCGGTTTGATGTCTGCGCCTGCGTGGGCAGCAACGTCAAGCACCCCATTAGACTTAACTCACTCTACTGTGGGCTATCTCTGCCTCATTATCTTTGGTCTGGCCTACACACTGGTCATGCTTGAGGAGGTATTGCAGTTAAGAAAATCCAAGCCAGTCTTGCTTGCTGCGGGTTTAATATGGGCAATTCTTGGTTACGTCTACACCCAACATGGCATAGCTGAACAAGCGCATGCGGCATTGGAGCACAATCTTTTAGAGTATGCAGAGCTGATGCTCTTTCTGCTTGTTGCTATGACTTATATTAACGCGATGGAAGAGAGAAACCTGTTCGATGCTTTGCAAGCTTGGATGGTGGGTAAAGGGTTCAACTTCAAAACCCTGTTTTGGCTGACAGGTGTTCTTGCCTTCTTTATCTCTCCTATCGCAGACAACCTCACAACCGCACTCTTGATGTGTGCAGTCGTGATGAAAGTCGCAGGGGACAACAAACGCTTTGTAAACATAGCCTGCATCAATATTGTTGTTGCGGCCAATGCTGGGGGGGCATTTAGCCCGTTTGGTGATATCACTACCCTCATGGTATGGCAGGCTGGGCATGTTGCCTTCACCGAATTCATACCCCTGTTTATTCCTTCTGTAGTGAATTACGTCGTGCCTGCGGTCATCATGTCGTTTTTCATTCCTAACACCCAACCGAACACTGTCCACCAGCATATTGAATTGAAGCGTGGCGCAAGACGCATTGTGGGTCTGTTTATCTTAACCATCGCGACCGCGGTTGCTTTCCATGCTGTGCTTCACTTCCCGCCTGTCGTAGGCATGATGATGGGTCTGGCTTACCTACAGTTCTTCGGCTTCTATCTACGCAAAACTCTGCGTGCGTCACTTACCAAAAAAGCCGCGCTTGCGATAGCTAACCGTGATGACTATGCACTAAAACGTTTAGGTAGCGTTGTTCCCTTTGATGTATTTAGACGTGTCTCGCATGCCGAGTGGGACACACTCCTGTTCTTCTATGGCGTCGTGATGTGTGTCGGCGGTTTGAGTCTGCTTGGCTATCTGGGCTTAGCGTCAGAGATCATGTACACCCAGTGGGATCCGATCTGGGCTAACGTGATGGTGGGGATCTTGTCAGCCATCGTGGATAACATTCCAGTGATGTTCGCCGTGTTAACCATGGACCCTGCGTTATCAATGGGTAACTGGCTGCTTGTTACGCTCACTGCGGGTGTAGGTGGTAGCTTGCTATCCATAGGCTCGGCGGCAGGTGTCGCACTAATGGGAGCAGCCCATGGTCAATATACGTTCTTTGGTCACTTGAAATGGGCGCCAGTGATAGGGCTTGGGTATGTGGCGAGTATTTTGATTCATTTGTGGTTGAATGCGGGGTTATTCTAGGCAAAAAGATTGGAGTACAGAATACAGAGGCGTTCGAATTCCGCTCTTTCTGTACTCTGTATTCTTCTTTCCTTCCCTACTCCGGCTCAACCCGCCCTGCTTGCTGTAATGTATAAGCCGTCAGCGGATCAATATCCCTCACCAACTCACACACTTGATTGATCGCTTCAACCGAGGAGCTGCCCTTACGGTAGCTCAAATAAATCGGGCGATACCAGTCTTCACTATTATCGACTCGGTGAAGTTGACCAGTTTCTAGGAAGGGTTTTACCAGTGAGTACGGCAGGTAAGCACTTCCTTGCTTATCCAAAATGAAGTCAAGTGCAATACGCGCAGTTGAGGTTCTTAGTAGCGGCGGGGCGGCTTTGCCGTGACGCTCAACATGCTCAGAGCCAAATTTCGTACCCCAATCGACATAAACGTAACCATTGTTAAACACCGTTTCAACGCTCTGTGGCGAGGTCGAAACCAAGACCAAAACTAAGTCTGCCACTTTTATGCACTCAAGCTCGTCCGCCTTAATTTGATCAAAGGCAAACGCCATATCTAGCGTGCGCTCCAGCAAATGTCGGTTTAACGCTTCGCGGTTGAGCACTTCAGCCATGAAGCCATACCCAGAAAAGGATTCTGTCACCACACTTAAACAGTTTTGCAGGTAGGCATCCCATATGTTGGGAGTACCACCCATTGTCAATTGCAAGGCTTGACCACTTTCCAACGATAGCTCCAGCTTGGCCTGTTGTAGCGTAGAAACCATCACCTCAGCATAACTCACTAGCCTTTCGCCTGCCGAAGTCAGCTTGATGTTGTTGCGATCTCGAGTGAACAGCTGTGTATCAAAATAGCTCTCAAGCTGTTTGATACGCGCGCTAACGGCAGCTTGCGTGATATAGAGATTCTCTGATGCTTTACCAAAATGCTTGGTGCGAGCCACTTCAAGAAAGGTACGAAAGACTTTTACATCCATTTATGAATCCTGCAATACAAATGACATCTTATTCCAACAGATTATATACCCAGAGCAGAGGGAACAAGAGAGAAAAAATGACGCTAAACATCGGATTATTGCTAATCGTCACGACAAAAACAATTTAGTTCTCTTTTCCACGCTTTACGAATATGTTTGCGAGGCACCACGGCACAAATAACAAGAAGTCGGGTGCCGCAGTTTGTTGAGTCTAACTCCTAACCCTGAACCCTACATCGAGGTCATCATGTCTGAAACACACTTTCGCTACGGCAGAAAACGTTTTTATGACAACATCAAGTTCCCACGCGGCTTTGCAAAATCTGGCGATTTTACGCTAGCTGAAGAAGAACTGTTGATTCAATTTGGCGACACTATGCTTGCTCTAGAATTAGGTGAGCTGACACCCGACAATAGCGAAGAGAAACACTTCATGAAGGTGCTAGCAAATCCACTGAAAGCAAAATCGAAGTTGGAGCGTACTTGGCTTAAGTACACTCAATTGGCTCGCGGTCGCAAACGATTCCATACTCTAAACGGCTCACGACGTGGCAGTGTGGTTGATACGAGCGATGAGTTTGACGCGGTGTTAGAAGACGAATAACTACCTACAGCTTTGCGGCTCCGTCATACCATGATGACGGAGCTAGTTTCCAGCACTAACCTACTTAGAAAACCATGCTACTCAGAAAACAAGCTATTTAGAAAGCAGTGCGACTTTCTTCAAGAAGCTCTCTTTGAGGTGAGCCTGGTCATACGACATGTGGTAAGTATTGTGAAATCCAATACTGAGCTCCACGCCGTTCCCTCTTAAGTAGATGTTGTATCCATCGTAATCAGATATGGCTTCCACACCCTCGTAAATCATTCCATCTTCCGTTGGCGTACCATTCGCCATGATTCGCTCATACGCATGAAGAATTTTGGTTGAATCCAGTTCATTTTTCATCGTGCTACCTCCGAGTCAGACTCGGTTGTGAACCTTATTTAAGTATGGTCTAAATCAGAAGCAAAGGTGTGAATCCAAGCAGGTTTTGCGGCTCTTTTGCCCTCCACTTCCCTTTCTCTCTTTCTTACCTCAAACCACATCAACACGATCAATTTAAAATTCAAATAGAAACATTTGCTTACATTCACCATCGACAACTATAGTTATTACACAAATCCAAGGTCCTAACAATGAAGCCCCTTGGTTCAAACTAAAATTTGTGTCGTCAGACTTACAAGGTTGTCATGGATAAGAATCGTCTATTGGTGCTGTATGCCCACCCTGCTCAGCACCGCTCTGAAGCTAATCGCCCACTGTTTGAAGTAGCTCACAAAATGCCTGGTGTCACCACCGTGGATCTTTATGCCGAGTATCCAAAGTTCAACATCAATATTGATCTTGAGCAGCAACGGCTGCTGGATCACGATATGATCATCTTCCACTTCCCTCTCTATTGGTACTCCACACCCGCTATTTTGAAAGAGTGGCAAGATCTGGTACTAGAGTATGGCTTTGCTTACGGAAAAGATGGCACGGCATTAAAGGACAAAATTTTACTGTGTGCGCTCACTGCCGGCGGTAAAAAAGAGGCTTACCACGCTGATGGTTACAACCACTTCACGATCAGAGAACTACTTCAGCCTATCGAGCAAATGGCACGTTTAACACATATGCGCTACCTACCGCCCTTTGCCTTGTTCGGTTCCAGAACGGCGTTGGAAGAAAAGCGAGTCGAGAAACATACAGCGCTCTACGAACAACTTCTCGAACTACTATTAGACGACAAAATCCAACTAGAAGATGTCGAGCAACTAGAAACACTTAACGCCTTAGTGATGCAGCTTAGCGAGGAGAAACCAGTATGACCGGATTATTCTTACAGGCTTTCATCTACCTGATCGCCGCTGTTATCGCGGTACCGATTGCTAAACGCCTAGGTTTGGGTTCGGTACTGGGCTATCTCATTGCGGGTGTCGTCATCGGTCCTGTCATTGGCCTAGTCGGTGAAGAAACCACGACCATTCAACACTTTGCCGAGTTTGGCGTCGTGATGATGCTGTTTCTGGTCGGTCTTGAGCTAGAGCCAAAAATGCTTTGGGCGATGCGTAATCGCCTCATCGGCTTAGGCGGATTACAGGTCGGTGGTACAGCAGCTATCGTCACGGGTATCGCCATGGCGTTGGGTCAACCCTGGACAATCGCCCTCACCATAGGTCTGATTTTCGCCTTGTCATCGACCGCTATCGTGTTGCAGACCTTTAATGAAAAGGGGCTCACCAAAACCGAAGGCGGTAAAAACGCCTTTTCTGTTCTGCTGTTCCAAGATATCGCTGTGATACCGATGCTGGCGTTCATTCCTTTGCTTGCACTACCAGAACTCATTGAGGCAGCTCAATCGGCTGCCACCCATGCGGCGGAACATCACGATGAGCTATCACTGGTGGCTGATTTGCCCGGCTGGGCATACGGTCTGGTTATTATAGGCTCTATCGTTGGGGTCGTCGTCGGTGGACACTTCCTGAGTCGTCCACTGTTTCGCTTTGTTGCTGACTCGGGACTGCGCGAAATCTTCACCGCGACGGCTCTCATGCTCGTCATCGGTATCGCAGCTTTAATGAGCCTCGTCGGCCTCTCACCCGCCCTGGGTACCTTCCTTGCAGGCGTGGTATTAGCGAACAGTGAGTTTCGCCATGAACTCGAGTCCAATATTGAGCCGTTTAAAGGGTTGTTACTCGGCTTGTTCTTCATCACGGTAGGCGCAGGGATCGACTTCTCTATCCTGTTTGGTGAGTTTACTACCATCATGTCACTCACCCTTGGCGTGATGATTCTAAAAGCAGCAGTGTTGTTTGCATTGGCTTTGATTTTCCGTATCAAAGACAGCAACCGTTGGCTGTTTACATTGAGCCTCGCGCAAGCGGGTGAGTTTGGATTCGTATTACTGAGTTTCTCGCTCCAAAATCACGTGATCCCATTCGAGTTGGCGCAAACACTGTCTCTCGTTGTCGCGATATCGATGTTCCTCACTCCGGGGCTATTTATCCTGTTCGATAAAGTCATTCTTCCTCGGTTTGAGGAAGAGTCGAATGAACAAGAAGCCGATACGATTGATGAGCAGGGCACGGTGATCATTGCTGGTATTGGTCGATTTGGTCAGATCGTGAATCGACTGTTGATCTCCAACGGCGTCAATACAGTGGTCCTCGACCATGAAGCTGGTCAAGTGCAGAACATGCGTGATATTGGCACTAAGACCTTCTATGGTGATGCCACCCGCCCAGACCTTCTGCACACAGCTGGAATTGAGCATGCCAAGGCTCTGGTTGTCGCCATTGATGATCGTGAAAGAGCACTAGAGCTCGTGGAGTATGTTAAACATACCTACCCGAACGTCACCATAATTGCGCGCGCGTTCGACCGTGGGCATGGTTATGAGCTGAAACAGGCAGGCGCACACATCGTCGAATCAGAAACTTATCACTCTGCCCTTGAAGTTGGGGGCAAGGCACTCCATGTAGTAGGCTTTCATCCTTTTGGTGTGGAACGCAGAAAAGCCACCTACCAGCGTGTCGAGGACAAAAAGTTCGAGACTCTTTATCAAGCGTGGCAAGGCGGCTCTGAAGGTGAGCGCTATGACAACAACTATCGCGATCTGTTTATTCAAGCTGAAGAGCACTTGGTAAATGAAATGTCGAGATATTTGAGCGACAAACACTCTCACACCGAGCGCGGTTGGACACCGCCACCAAAAGGTTATGCAGACCAATTTGACGACGCCACTGATGACCAAAAGTAACCAAAAAAAACTCGCCAAACAGCTGTTCAAGATGACTTGGCCAATGCTGTTTGGCGTTTTGTCCTTAATGAGCTTTCAACTGATCGATAGCGCCTTTATCGGCCAATTGGGGGTTTTACCTCTCGCAGCACAAGGTTTCACTTTGCCAATACAGATGATCATTATTGGTCTGCAAGTGGGCTTGGGTATCGCGACGACCGCTGTGATCTCAACAGCGCTAGGTGCTCAGCAAACACGCTACGCTCAGCAACTGGGCGGGCTGATCATCGTGCTTGGCAGCGTCGGTGTTGCACTGTTTGGTGTGATTGCTTATCTACTTAGAGCGCCTATATTAGGTGCCCTGAGCGCACCTGATGACATCATGCCGATCATTGATAGCTACTGGATTTGGTGGCTAATCAGCTCTTGGACAGGGGCGGTACTCTACTTCCTTTACAGCCTTTGTCGAGCCAACGGCAACACATTGCTACCAGGAACCATGATGATGGTGACGAGCCTTTTGAACCTCATCCTCGACCCCATCTTCATCTTTACCCTAGATATGGGCATCAATGGAGCGGCGATCGCCACTATTATCGCATTTGGTATTGGCATCCTCATTGTCGCCCCAAAAGTGATCGCCAAGGAGTGGATGTGCTTTAACTGGAGTGACTTAGATATTGGTAAGAGTATTCGTTCACTCACCAATATTATGGGGCCAGCCATGATAAGCCAGCTATTACCGCCACTCTCTTCAATGCTCGCTACCAAACTGTTGGCGGGCTTTGGCACTGCCGCCGTTGCAGCATGGGCGCTGGGGTCTCGCTATGAGTTCTTTGCCATTGTCGTGGTGTTAGCACTCACTATGTCTATGCCGCCGATGATAGGGCGCATGCGCGGATCAAAAAACTATCAGGATATCCGTGAGCTGACAAAAATAGCCGCAATATTCATTATGGTTTTCCAGCTTATTATCGCCCTCATCACGTATATGATGGCAACCCCGCTCGCCCAACTGATGACCAGCGAAGAAGGTAATGTTGAGCAGATCCTAATTTGGCACCTCACCATCGTCCCGCTGAGTCTTGGTCCTCTTGGCATTTGTATGTTGATGGTCTCTAGCGCCAATGCCATCGGCAAATCCTATCGCGCGCTCACCATCTCTGCGCTTCGACTGTTTGCCTTCTTCCTGCCTAGTTTATGGATTGGAGCTCAGCTTGGAGGCATTCAAGGCCTGTTTTACGGCGCCTTTGTGGGGAATATATTCGCTGGAATTTGTGCTTGGTTTATGTATCAAAAGGCGCTCAATCAAATAGAAGCCAGCATGACTAAAATCTAACTTTCATTGATGTATATCGGCCTGTATCCGTACAGGCCTTTATCACATCTACTAACCCTATTTTGATATTTAACCGCCTCCACTCCGCCAATAAAACTGACCCACACAAAATGCCAACCTGTGCACACAGTGGTGACAAACTAGAGCTCTATCACGAAGGCAGTCGCTATAATTTCGCTGCATTCCAATTTGTAATTTCCAGGAGCTTCCATGTCTTTGCCTTTTCTCTATCATGGACAAACCACTCAGTGGGTCAGCCTTCATCACAGTAAAATCACACTCACCTTAGTCACTGACAAACATACCCCCTATCACCAAGTGCTGATTCGTCACGAACCAGACAATGAAGAACACTTTGCTGAGATGACACTCGTCGAAGAGACTGAGCATTTACGCTATTGGCAGGGAGAGTTTGAGCTGCGTCATGACCAGTCACTCAATACTTACACGTTCAAACTTATTCTCGACAAGCAGCAATATTGGTTGAGTGCCTATGGCATCACCACACGCATGCCTGGGCTAGAAAAACACTTCAAGATAAACCCAGACGAGCAGCCACCAAGCTGGGTAAAAGAGCAAGTTTTCTACCAAGTATTCCCGGACCGTTTTGCTAATGGGAAGCCGGAAATCAGCACTCAAAGCGATGAGTACAAAATTGCCGATGAGAGTAAAACCGTTGTTGCAAAAGAGTGGGGAGAACCCGTTGACGGCCATGGTGGCAATGGGGGATATGAGTTCTACGGCGGCGACCTTTATGGCGTTGAGAACAAACTCGATTATCTTCAAGAGCTTGGGATCACGACCCTGTACCTCAACCCGATTTTCGCGGCGCCAAGTAATCACCGTTATGACACGATGGATTATTACAATGTCGATTCTCACCTTGGCACCAATGAAGATTTCGCCACACTGTGTGATGGCATCCACCAGCGCGGGATGAAAGTCGTATTAGATGCCGTGTTTAACCACACCTCAACCGAACACCCTTGGTTCAATCGTTTAGGCTGGCACCAAGAAACAGGAGCCTATCAATCAAGCCAATCACGCTATCGCGACTACTACTTTTTTGAGGGTACTACCGACCAGTACATCGGTTGGAAAGGGGTAAGCAGTTTACCTGTACTCAATTTTGAAAACCAACATGTTCGCAACGCGATTTACCAATCTGAAGATTCGATCATCAAGCATTGGTTGAAACCACCCTATAGCATCGACGGCTGGCGATTTGATGTGATTCATATGCTTGGTGAGGGAGAAGGTGCGAAAAACAATGCTCACTATGTAAAAGCGTTTCGAGAATCCGCAAAAGCGGTGAACCCAGATAGCTACATCTTAGGTGAGCACTTCTTTGAAGCCACCTCATGGCTGCAGGGCGACCAAGAAGATGGTTCGATGAACTACTATGGCTTCGCACACCCACTACGGGCTTTACTCGCGAACAAAGACATCGCGCTAGATCCAATCAGCATTAACATGCTCGAGTTTCGAGACTGGCTTGCGGAAGCAAGAGCAAAAGTGCCTTGGGAAAACCAATTAGCACAACTGAATCAGTTAGATAGCCACGACACCCCACGTTTCTTTACATTGATTAATGAAAATGAGGCCCTGTTTAAGATTGCAGCCACCTTCCTATTTACTTATGTCGGAACACCTTGTCTTTACTACGGTACGGAAATTGGGATGGCGGGTGGTGCAGATCCCGATAATCGCCGCTGTATGGAGTGGGATAAGGTGGAAGAGTCAGAACTACTGTCTTTCTTTAAGGAATTGATTGAAATGCGCAAAGCTCGCCCTGCACTTCAACAGGGTAACTTCATGGAGATCTATTGTGATGAAGAGTGCTTGGTGTTTGCTAGAACTTGTAATGAGGACACTGTCATTGTTGGCATTAACCTTTCACTCAAGGATAAAGAAATCTCTCTATCTGTTGAACAGAAAGCGCTTTTAGCGCTACCTGATAACAAAATTACGCTCACAAGTATGCAGAGCCTAGTTCTATAGCCAAAAATCATCTTGGTAGGCTTGAATATTCAAGCCTACCCGGTTCAATACCTATTCAACGATCATAAAGCGCCCTTCAAAAGGCTCTAAACTAATAGTAAATCTGCCATTTTCACTTTGTATGACTTCGTCAGAGATTAAGTCCTTCAATGCCCCCGAGACACCCAGTTGACTCTCTGTGTAACTTAAAGATTGGAGTTCATTACCAATATTCAGAGCAAAAACAATCTGTTCATCGCCTGACTGTTTTACATCGACGTACTTATCATCTGCTGATTCAATGTTGTTTCTAGAGCCACTGGATAAAGCAGGGTATGCCTCTCGCAAATCCATCAGCGTAGCAACGTACTGTTTTAGATCCGCTTGGTTGCTATCTAATGTAACGGTCACACCTTCAATTTTCGCACTGCTTCGAGCGACGTGATCATCACAAACCCCGCGAATTGCGCAGGTATTGTTATCCTCTTTCTCAGCAAAGCCATCCACTTGATCGCCAATCTCATCGCCATAATAGAGTGTGATTGGACCGGTGTATGCTGCCTGGAATGCAAATGCGGCTTTATGACGTAACCAATATTCTTCATCACTTGGATCGGCAATGTTGCCACGCTGTAGCAGGTCACCAAAACGCACTAAGTCATGATTGCCGATCATCAAATTTGGCTGAGCGTGAGAAGGGTATGCCTGGTGAGTCGTAAAGCCATTATCTAGCCAATCAGCGTTCCTTCCGCCTACACTACTTTCATTAACCGCAAGCGTTTCGACGATCCGATAGCGCATGGGGAAATCAAAAGCGGAACATAGCGCTGGGGTGTCTTTTGAGCCATAACCTGTTTCCGCGATATCGTCCTCACCTTTCCATATTTCAGCCACCATGTAGCCTAGTGGATTGACCTCTTGACCTAAATTATTGGTGTAGGTGACGCTCTGCGAAGCTTCATCAATCGCCTTACGTATTTGTGCCCATGATTCAGTCGGAACTTGATAGGCTTGATCGAGTCGCCAGCCATCAATCTTGAGCTCCTTGATCCAGTATGTGGCGACCTCTTTATAGAAATCTAAACTCTCAGGATAACTGACTGGGTTACTCTCCCCTGTCGGTAGTCGACCCGATGGTGAAGGCTTAATTAAACCATTTTTGTGGTGTCCAAATACCCCATCGAAAAAGACATACAGACCACGAGCATGCGCTTCTTCTACAAGCTCTCTTGCGGTGTCTAGATCACCAAACCTTGGGTCTACTTTGAAATAATCCGTGGCAAAATAACCAGTTGCATCAAGACGGTCTGCCCAATGGTCTTGACCATCTAGCGCTTCAGAGTGAAATATTGGAGTAAGCCATATCGCATTAACACCCAAGGATTGAATATAGTCGAGAGAATCTATGATGCCTTGTAAATCACCATTGTGATGACTTGTTCCATAACCCGTGCCATGCCCTATAGAGTCATCACCGCTCACAAAGCTTTCCACCATGATTTGATATGTTCTGAGTTGATTACTGGTCTCTACCACCTCAGTAGAACAAGCATAAGCCTCAACGACCTCTTCGTTACCTCCACTACCAGAGGACCCTCCACAAGCTTGCAGAGCCCCAAAAATAGCCACTGCGAGTAATGATTGGGTTACTTTTTTATTCATGAAAACTCCTTTTTTGAACAAAAAAAGGGAAGCTCGCAGGCTTCCCAAATATCTCATAAAGTAAGACTTAAAAATGAATTACTTGCTGTTTACTGCTTTTACGAAGGCTTCTTGGGCGCCTTCTACATTGAGAGCTTTCGCTTCATCTAATAGAGCTAGAGCTTTATCTAACATGCCTGCGTTAACGGCACTCTCGATACTAGTGATGTAGAATTGCTGTTGTTCCACCGATAGTGTCGTTTCATTTGAGTCAACAACGGCAACTGTCGGAACACTGGTTTTACTATCTAACTCAGCTTGCTTCTCACGTTGTTCGAGTTCGCGCTTGAATTCCTGATGAGCAGTGTCTGAACTGCCAACAACCAGTGGCTCATCAACAATGACTGCATCATCGACAGAGGCCACTATTGTCATCTCACCATACGGGGAGTGCGGAATAATAGGGTTTGGCACATCGGGCGGGTAATTGCCGCGAGCAATAGCATCGAGTTTTACTGGATGTAAAACCTCAGAGTCACCTTCAATCAACTCTGGCGTTGTATAAATAAGCAGTTTTACTCGCTGCTTACCAACAGGTTGTACTGTAACTTCAGATACTAATCGATCCCCTTCCAAGCCGTAAGCATGCTTGTACTCAAAATCATCAGTACCAAAAGCCTTTAGAATTTGGTTTTGTTCGTTTAGAAGAAGCGCATTGGGGTAGAATACTGACTTTTTAAAATGACTAACGATTTGTAGGTCAAGTTCCTTACCTTGTGTGTCTATATCAAATGCGGCTATGTAGCTCTTTCCTTCCGGAAGAACAAACTTTTGATTTGATTCATCGATTGAGAAGTTAATACGCTTTGTTGGTTCAACTTCTAACCACTTAACTTGAGAGTAGTTTTCCGCAACTCGCTCAACGTTCGTTGAATCAAAAACAACCGTTTCTGTTGTCGTACAACCCAGCAAAGCCATGCTGATCGCGCAACCTAAGACTAATTGTTTCATTCGCACCTCATTCTCTGATGAAAAAAGCCGACTTAACATAAGTCGGCTTGATTTATGGACTTATTAAATTTAGGAGCTTAGCTTACCACCAAGCTTCTGCTTGAATACCTACACTGAACTCAGTGTCGTTACCAGTACCAAACGCGTTGTCATTTTCGTGATCCATGAAGTATGAACCGTAGATACGGATTTCAGGACGAGCCCAGAAGCTTGAACCAGCAGACCATGCTTGAGCAACCGTTAGCTTAGAGCCAGCTGAGTCTTCAGTTGTACCACTTTGCTTAACTTCATCAGCGAAGTAACCCGCTTCGAAGATTGTCTTCATGTGGTCATCCCACTTGTACACTGGACGAACAACTGCATTGTACGCTGTGATGTCGCCATCAGCAGTATCTGAAGCTTGTGAGTACATTACAGTGTGACCAACTTCCCAAGATTCGCCGAAGCCAGTTACACCCCAGTTGATGATACGGAAGCCGTCTGCATCATTGTTGTCTTCACCACGGTTGTACCAACCGCCGCCACCGTATGTAGCCATTTGCTTACCGTACGCTTTAGTACCGTACTGTAGAACTGTTTGGTTGAAGCCGTTTGATAGACCTTGACCAATAACTGCTGTCAATAACAAACCATCGTCAGCACCTAACTTTTGATCTTGCATTTCATTCGCAAAATCGTAAGCAAGAGCTAGTTCTAGGTTAGCACCATCCCATAGATCGATTCCTGCGTAACGAGCATCAAACGTGTAACCGTTAACTGCTCCACCTTCGAAATCCTCTGCATCATCATGCATAATTGCAAGAGACAGTTTACCAGGGCCTACTGATAGGTTTTCAATACCACCACCAGCACCACCTGATGTATCTAGGAAGTAGAAGTCAGTGATGTGGATATCTTTACGTTGGTAGTAACGCTGACCTGCCCATAGAACTGCATCTTTGTCACTAAATAGGCCTTTCGCTTGAATGTTCATCACACGTAGTGCATTCGCGTTGCCTTCCCAGTTGTTGTTACCGTCTTGCCCGTAAGCAACTAGAGACTCTAGTTTGAAGCTTACATCGCCTTGTTGGTAAAGCTCTGCATTCAAGCCAAGCTCTGCGTATAGATCTTTCTCGTTACCTAGACGACCAACTTTAGCTTTGTTGTATTCAACGTTTTCACCGTTATCACCACTTAGACCAACGCCAGCACGCATGTAACCGTGGAAATCAACAGCAGCAGCAGAAGCGCCAGCAGATAGCGTCATAGCAACAGCAGCAGCAATTACACTTACTTTTTTCATTATTAACTCCGTTTAGGTTTTTTATTCTTTTCCTCTCTCATCAACCTAAAAGGCAGAAATAGGTGTAACTGAAAAGAGAGGTAAGATGGGAGAGCACTCTTTGGTGCATTCCCCGTTTTGTTTCAACGGTGTCTAGATTAAGCGCGATAGCCTAGGTTGACTTCCTCCACCCCCATTTAATTTAGGGGGGATGAGAAGGGATGAGAAAATGGGGCGTACGCCTTTATTTTCGGTTAGATCACAAAACTAAGGGGGAGGAGCAGAGGCATTGATCACAAGTCGAAATAGAAAGTGTTAGACAGATCAATATTTCATAAAAAAGACAATGTCTGACTTAAGTAAAATAAAAGTCAATTTAAATCAGAAAGTGGCTCTTGCATTTATATGGACAAAGTTTTCTACTATTAGTTCACATGGATGCACAAAAAAACGACGATAAAATGACCAATAGACGACCTGTACCACTACAACTTGGTGCTAGCCTTGATGATTCTGGATGCCTTTTTGCTATCCACGCACCAAACCAACCCTATTTGAAGTTGGCGTTGTTCAATGAAAACAACACATTTAAAACCTATACACTCGAGTCCGATTGCTTGGGTATTCAATCTGCCTATATTGAAGGCGTAAAAGCAGGCCAACGTTACGGCTATATTGGCCGTGTCGATAGCAAACCACATTTTATATCTGACCCTTATGCCAAAGCCTTAGAGGGTCAAGCCATCTACCCTCGCCCATTTGATTCAGAAAACAGCTTCTATTTACCGAAATGTCTGGTTGTTGATGATAGCTTCGATTGGCAAGAGACAGACCACCCCTATATTCCTCGTGAAGAGACGATTCTGTTTGAAACGCATGTCAAAGGCCTCACTAAGCGCAATGCCTTTGTCGATGAAAAAGATCAAGGCACCTATCTCGGTCTCGTTAGCCCAACCATGCTGGAGTTTTACAAGCAGCAAAACATCAATACGATTCAGCTACTGCCGATTGCCGCCTGTCTGGATGAGCCACACCTAGAACCGCTAGAGAAGGTAAATTATTGGGGCTATAACCCGTATGTGTTTATGGCACCGGATCCGCGTTTTGCCCGAGAGGATGCAGTCACTGAGCTTAAAACCGCAGTACGTGAGCTGCACCGCAACGGTATTGAGGTCATTTTAGATGTGGTTTATAACCACACGGCAGAAGGGGGGGATGGCGGCGCTGTGCTCAACCTGAAAGCCCTCGATCCTCGCTATTACCTGATGCATGATCACCACTTTGTCAACTACACCGGTTGTGGCAACACGGTTGATCTTGATTACCAACCTTCTTTAAATCTTGTCATGGATACACTGCGTCACTGGGTGACAGAATACAAGATTGATGGTTTCCGCTTTGATCTTGCCGCGACATTGGGGCGCAACGGTGATCAATTTAATCGAAAAGCGGCATTTTTCCGCGCGGTGGCACAAGATCCTGTACTGAGTAAGATCAAGTTGATCGCCGAACCTTGGGATATCGGCCCGAATGGCTATCAAGTCGGTCAATTCCCGCTAGGTTGGAACGAATGTAATGACAAACTGCGTGATATTACCCGAAGCTTCTGGCGTGGTGATCACGGTTATTTAAAAGAGTTTGCGACACGACTCATGGGCTCTCGTGACCTCTATAGCGCAGCGAGCTGGCCATACAACCTGACCGTCAACTACATCACTTACCATGATGGCTTCACCATGCAAGACTTAGTGTCGTACAAGCACAAGCATAACCAAGCAAATGGTGAGGATAACCGCGACGGCCATGGCGATAATCGCTCAGAGAACTACGGTATTGAAGGACCAACGGCAAATCATACGATTAGTGAGATACGTGAAAAGCAAAAGCGCAACTTCATGACAAGTCTGTTATTTGCTTTTGGTATCCCACATATTCTGACGGCCGATGTCCTGTCCCATACCCAACAGGGCAACAATAACGCCTATTGCCAAGATAATGACATTAGCTGGCTTGATTGGACGATGGATGAACGCAAAACCGCTTTCAAGGAGTGGTTATCGAACATGCTGACGGCACGCCTGAAGTATATGGTGCCATTTGTCAAAGCATTCAGCGGGCCAACACGCAACCTCAATCGTGTTTACTGGCGTAAAGTCGGCGGTGAAGCGATGTCACATGATGATTGGAATCAGCTGAGCTCGGTGGCGATGCACATGGGCATTGGCAAACACGGGAATGAGTTGTTGTACTGTATCAACCAAACCAATGCACCTGCGCGCTTCTCTTTACCTACCGACAGAGACCAGACTTGGAAAATGATCTGTAACACTGATTCTCACGAACTACATCGCAGTATCGATGAGAGGCAGGTGCTCGTCGAGCCTTGCTCGATTGCGATCTTCCATTTCGAAGCAAAATGATCTTCACGATCTCACGCTAAGGGCAGCCATCGCTGCCCTTTCTTTTACCCTATCCTGTGCCATTTACCTATTGATAACAAAACCATCGCCTTATTTTGGGTTGCGCATAAAGTGTGATCCAGCTAACATTCTGATTACTATAAAACCTAAAAGCCTGTAACAAAGTTGAGACTCATTGGGTGTTCGAGGGTGACTGTACCCTCAGGATATTTTGTAACAGAGCGAAAACGTCAGTTAGAGCAAGGAATGGCTTTACCAAAATTACTTATTCGTTTCTTACCACCTGCAATTCTTCTGCTCAGTGGTGGGCTATTTTATTCCGCTTATCAACAAATTCAGTTAACTGAACGGCAAGCGTATCAAGAATCAAAACGCAACCTGCAAATAGCCGAAGAGATTGTTGATTCGCAACTCAATTCGGCAATAAGCAAACTCTACATGCTTGCCAACGTGCAAGGTCAGCAAGCGATCTACGAACTTGGCCAAGCCATTTTAGATAAGCATATTGCCTATACCGATATTATGCTGGTTGCTCGTGATGGCTCTGGTTATCTCTCGATCAACGATAGAAAACACCATCCTATGCCTAATGCGGATTTAAGTTGGTTAGCCGTCAATCAGCTCACTCAACCGTTTTGGCTCTCCTCTATCTATCAAACACACGCGGGTCGCTGGGCTTTTGCTCTCAAATATCAGAATGATCAACATAAGGACTCTGATATTTGGGTGCAGTTTGATCTACAGTTTACTGCATCTCGCTTAGAATCACTTAAAACACTGAGTAATGGCTATCTGTTTATCGTGGAAGAAAAGTCGGGGTTAGTGGTGATTCACCCCGACTCCACACGAATTGGGACACGCTCTGTCAGTTATCAATCGGGAGTCGCTGACCGAGTTGCAAAAGGCGAAAGCGCTGGCCAACATGAGTATTACTACAAAAGCCAATTCAAAGTAACCGAGTTTGACCTCAATGAACAAACGGGCTGGGTATATGTCTCAGGGACGGATCGACAAGAGATCTTGGCGGCATCCTATCAATTTACCTTAGCCGGAATTGTATTGCTGGTATTAGTCCTCTCTGGTACTGCCAGAAGCTATTTATTGAGCCAACTCAACCAAGAGCTGAAAATGCTCTCTACCCAGCGCGATCTCAATGGATTCAAGCAAGCACTGAAGTCTCTGTTTGATCGATTTGTTTATCACCAAGGGCTGGCGTTTTGCATCTACGATAGCCACCATCACCAGTTTCAGAGTTTGGATTATCACGGAAATTTGCTCAACGTTATCCAGGATAAAGGATTAGCAGCAAAATTACGGCGCCGACCAATCCGTTTTTTAACACCCAGTTCGGCTGACAAAGTGGCTCGCGCTCAGAAACTCACACGCAGGCATTATGTCATTCCACTCTCCGGGTCAGAGTCTTTGCTTGGCGTTATCTATTTGCAAACTACACTTCCTCTTCCTTACACGCTGCTGTGTACGATTCAACGCTATTGTGAGGTCTCTTTGTGCAATCTATTCCTTGAGCAGAAGCTCAAGAGTAAGGATGTGATGACGCAGCTTGATAATAAACTGACAATCAGAGAGAAGATCAACGAGCACCTGACTCTGCCTCACGCCTACTTTGCCCTGTTAGATATTGATCACTTCAAGCACATTAACGATGTTCATGGACATCAATGTGGCGATAAAGTCATCATCCAAACCGCGCAGCTTATGGAGCGCTGTTTTCCAAAGCCAGGCACAATTAGTCTTGCTCGTTACGGTGGAGAAGAGTTTTGTATCTTATTCACTGCAAACAACGAACACGATGCCTACGACCAATGTGAACTGCTAAGGCAACGGATTGAGCAGTCTCCTTTGCTAATTAAAGAGCAAAGCGTACCCTATACCGTCAGTATTGGTATCACACAGATTCGAGATAGCCAACACATCACCATCGGCCGTGCTGATAAAGCCCTCTATCAAGCAAAAGGGCTTGGCCGTAACCAGGTCGTCCTCAATACCTTCAAGTGACGCATATGAGCCACTTTGGTGGCTCGTCCCTCCAATTTGCCCCAAGCGGCGTAAATCTGTACAATTGCCGCTTTTTTCACAATTACCTAAGCAAGCAACACTTTAAAGTTATCGATAGTTAACGACATTTAGCCAACGATAACCCAAAAATAGCTATATTTAAGCGAACTTATTAAATGTATCCAAAATTTACAGCGATATACAAATCGTAACGCGATTCTCTCAATTAAAGTGTCGGCTTGCCTGGTTCCAAGGATGGTACCTTTTTTACCTAAGGATATTCACATCTCATTCATCAATTGAGTGAGCTAAACATCAGGAGACACTATGCCTCAGGGTTTAATGCTATCTGACTTAGCCATCGCCGGCGCTCTACTCGTAGTCGCCAAGCTGCTACGCGTCCACATTACATTACTACAAAAGATCTACATCCCCTCAGCCGTGTTGGCTGGGTTGATGGGGCTCGCATTTGGCCCTGCTGGGTTTGATGTGCTTCCATGGACCGATACGTTTACAGCCAATGCAGGTCTTTTGACTGCCGCACTTTTCTCTGCACTTGGCCTAGCAACGGATGTCCCATCACCAAAAACCGTTGCGCAGCGCGCTGGCTCGCTTTGGGCATTCAACCAGATAGCCTCTGTGTCTCAATGGCTCTTTGCCGCTATGCTTGGCTGGTTAGTCACTTCTCTATTTTGGCCAGAAATAAACGCAGGATTGGGCGTCACTATGTCGGCGGGCTTTATGGGCGGTCATGGCACCTCAGCGGTTGTCGGTGATATCTTTGGCTCACTAGGCTGGGAAGATGCGTTCTCAATCAGCTTAACCTTCGCCACAGTCGGCATTTTTCTCTCTATCGGAATTGGCATGCTTATCCTGCAAGTCGCCTTAAAGCTGGGTTGGATAAAGAGCTTCACCAGTTTCAATAATATGGACGACTACGAGCGAAAAGGTTTAGTTAAGCCTTCAGAACAGCAACCTGTTATGAAAGATACGATGTCGTCGCTATCGGTGGATGCCTTTGCGATTCATGCTGCTCTAGTGGTCATCGTAACCGCTTTCTCGTATGTCTCTGCGGACTACCTTTCTTCGTTCCACGATAAGGTTCAAATCCCAACCTTTGTCACTGGTTTTCTTGGCGGTATGCTGATTCGTATTATTGCTCAGCAAACCAAAGCTTCGAAGTATCTGTGTGATGGTGCGTTTAACCATGCTTCAGGCATGAGTACCGACTACTTGATTGTCTTTGGTATTTCGTCAATCAAGATCACGGTTCTCGCCAACTACCTGGCACCTATGATTGTACTGGCGTTGGGTGGCGTGCTATTCACATTATGGTTGGTGCTCTGGGTTGCTCCACGTATCCTCGGAGAGAACTGGTTTGAAAAAGGCATCTTCTCTTGGGGTTGGCTGACGGGCACTGTTGCTATGGGGATCGCACTGCTGCGTATTGTCGACCCGAATATGCGCAGTAAAGTGCTCGATGACTATGCCATTGCTTATGTTCCTGGCTCAATCACAGATATCTTTATCATCTCACTGATGCCTTTCGCTATGTATCATGGCATGCAGTGGCAGGCTTTAGGTGTTGGACTCACCTATATCGCACTCGTGCTCTTTATTTGGCGTTTTGTGTTTAATCGCACATCAAAAACTGCAACACAATAATACTCATGAGGGAGGCACTAAGCCTCCCTCACTACTTTGTATCGTCTACTCATCCTTCCTTTTTTCATGAACCTGCACCTTCATGAGACTTCGGTATATACTTACGTCATTACATAAGTCACTAATAAATTAAACGAAAACCCACATGCTTAATCGTACTTGGCTTAGTACCTTCAAAACGCTGGTTGAAGTCGGCCACTTCACTCAAACGGCAGAAAAACTTTTTATGACCCAACCCGGGGTTAGCCAACATGTCAGTAAACTTGAGCAAGCCTGTGGTCATCCGCTTCTCACCCGATATCAAAAGCGCTTCGATCTGACTGAACAAGGTCGTTTGATGTATCAGTATGCCTGCCAAATTGAGCAACAAGAAAGCGATCTTGCAGAAGCGATGCAACTCGACTCACCACATATTGGTGAATGTAAACTCGCCTGCTCCGGCGCTATTGCTTTGTATCTTTACCCTAAGTTGCTCGATCTACAAAGCCGCCATCCGCAGCTGCAACTTCCCGTGGAGGCAGCACCAAACACAAGCATTCTTTCTGGCGTGCACGAAGGGCGATTAGATTTTGGTATCGTGACCACGATTGATCACCCTGAGTTGTATACGATAGCGCCGCTTGGTGATGAAGAGTTGTGCCTCATCTTGCCCAAGTCTCTCGCAATGAGCGGCTTAAGCTTCGATGATCTCAACCGAGTTGGTTTGATTGCCCACCCCGATGCCGAGCGCTATCTGAACCTGTATTTCTCTCAATGCGGTGAATCAGAGTTAGAACAGCTCAATGCCGATGCGTTCTATCGCTCTGGTTATATGAACCAAATCCATCAAATTCTATTACCAGTGTCAAAAGGACTAGGTTTTACGATTTTGGCGCAAGCAGCCATTGAAAGCAGTGAGTTTAGAGAGGATCTCGTGGTTTATCAGCCAAGCAAGCCCGTCAAGCTGCCACTGTCACTGGTTCATAAAGCTCAAAGACAGCTGCCAGCTCGAAAACGTTTGGTGAGAGACTACATCATTGAGCAGTTTGTGTCGGAGTAATTGCAACGTTTACATTGTAAATTGCTAACGACGAAGGCAGGAAGTACAGCCACGACATGCCGAACGTGTGTGTGTATCAAGCTGACCACGATGAATTTTGCAGAACGCGCCACGTAATGCTCTTCTTGCCTCAAACCAATCTTGCGGTTTTTGCAGTAGCAGATAACCGTTAAAGCGTTTGATAATTTCGATTTGATGTTGAACGAGAAACTGACGGTTAACGTCTACCTCAAAATACTCAAACAAGGCTTCGATGTTGGGAATTGAAGCCAGTTTATTTTGAAGTTCGCTAAAGCTCATCGCATCTTACTCGTTAGTTAACGTGTGCCGATCTTACCCTAAATCACCCTATTTTGGTGTCGATTATGTAACGGTTACATAATTTGACTCATTATTGATACTTTCGCACCGTCTTTTTCATCGATTTGTTTGAAGCGGTTTGACTCTTTTCCAACCTCACATATACCTACCAATGTGACATAAATCACAAATACCCCTAATTTATATGAAGCCTTGCTTCAAAACAAAAGGACAATAAAAATGAAAATTCTGATCACAACTCTACTTTTTGCTGTTTCGACGCTCTCCTTCGCCTCTTCGATGTCCGGTAGCACATCTCGAACGCCACCACCTGCACCTTGTTATGTGTCAGGAGAATACGTCGGAACAATGCCGATAACTGACTGTCTGCGCCAAGATGGGTCGCCATACAAAGATAGATAACTATTTTCCGAGCCAACCTGCAGGTTGGCTCTCACCTAATCCGGACTGTATGGAAGAAACACTTCCGCGAGCATACATCGGACACTGCCCCCGCCAATGGTTTCAATGGTAGTGACATCAAAAGGTAACAACTTTCCATGGGCTTTTAGCTGGGATTTTTGAACAGGCGTCAAGGCATCAAACGCACTTTGTGACATAGCAATAAACTTGTCCCCTTGCTGACTCTCAAGCTGTAAAATGTTGCCACAAAACTGCCCCATTTGTGCCTCGGTAATCGAAATTACTTGTTTGGTTTTCGCCAATGTTTTCTGCACTAAGCGACGTTCAAACTCAGGAATAACCTCATCACAAATAACAGCAAACCCCTCCCCTACAGACATCATGACATTAGTGTGGTAAACCGATGCTCCGGAACTTAACTTAGTGGCAAATGCCACTACCTCGTATCCAATCGTCGTTGCGTATGCATCTAGTACGGCTCTGTCACACCTTAAAGATAAGGCTGCATAGATGCGCTTTCCGATATGATCCATCACCATCACGCCAGTACTTTCTAGATACTTACCCTTTTCTAACCATTGGGTGAAATCTTGAGTGTTTCTGACGGGTCGGTTCGATTTTGCAAGCAGGTCGCTTAAGGCGTCAACACGGACTTCTGCCTGTCGATTGCAACAGGCCATAGGAAATGTTGTGAGCGTGCCACCGGGTTGTGTATTGAACCAATTGTTGGGAAAAACTGCGTCAGGGGTTTTGCTCGCTCCTGGATGGTAATCGAACTCAATCACATCGATTCCTTGGCTACGCAGCCCCTCAACCATGGTGTTGAACTCGTCCATGACTCGTTGTGTGAGTTCTGCAGGTGTTAGCTGTAAGGATGTTTGAAATTCATTATCAGCAGCCGTTTCTTGATTAAACTGAAACTCTTTAGGTGGCACCATCACGACACAGTTAGCATTTTGCTGTGACAATATCGTCGATTTAACTCGCGGGTTTAGTTGCATAATCCATCTCACTAAGTAACGACTTTTGTCGCTTTTCCTTTTTATTCGCCAATTGTAATCAGCATGTTACGAATAAAGTTTCTGTTTTAATCTCAGATTAGCGTCGTACACAGTCATTTTTCCTTCAATATAATGAAAATACAGTAAACATTTTTAGAAAAGCCCGACTATGACAACATCAGTCATGACGCCTATCTACTTTGAATCTCGATTAGAAAGTTGGGGTTCAATCTGTAATCGGTATATGATGGATACAACTGTTTACACTTAAATAACCTTAGTGATGTCAACTCATTAAGTGTTCTTTGAGTATGACTGCTCTATGAACCAAAGGGACGATCAATCACCATCGAATCACCTTATCGTGCTTTCTCTTCCTTTGGGAATCTCTAGTTCGCGCTCTTTAAGCCAGGAATAATTATGTTTAATAGATTTGAAGGGTTTACCAAGCCCTTTCCTGATAAGTCTCCACAGCCGCCACCGAGCGGCATTTTTGCCTTTTGTCGTCATTACACGCGTGGTTTTGAAATTCCGCTATTAGTAATGTCTCTGATGTCCCTGATCGTGGCTGTGGTTGAAGTTTCTCTGTTTGGTGCAATGGGTAACTTGGTCGATTGGCTATCAAACAGCGACCCTGCGACTTTTTGGCAGGACAATCAGAGTCAGCTATTGGGCTATGCATTTTTGCTACTCATTGTGATGCCCATCTTGATGATCATTTACTCGTTGTTAGTACACCAAACTCTACTGGGTAACTACCCAATGTCGATCCGTTGGTTGGCACACCGCTACTTACTCAAGCAAAGCGTCACCTTCTACCAAGATGATTTTGCGGGTCGAGTCGCGACCAAGGTGATGCAAACCTCCCTTGCAGTTAGAGAAACGGTGATGAAGACCATGGACGTTTTTGTTTATGTCAGCGTCTATTTCACCTCGATTGTAGTGCTTCTCGCGCAGGCTGACATTAGACTGATGATCCCGATGCTGCTGTGGCTCGCATCCTATATTTCAATTCAGCTCTACTATGTGCCGAAACTGAAGCGAGTTGCCTCTGATCAAGCTGATGCACGCTCTACGATGACTGGGCGAATCGTGGATAGCTACACTAACATTGCCACAGTAAAGCTTTTCTCACACACAGATCGAGAAACTGAATACGCCAAACACGGCATGCAAGGTTTTCTAAAAACCGTCTATCGTCAAATGCGCTTGGTAACTCAGTTCGATGTGCTGGTGGAAATTACCAACTATCTACTGGTCTTCTCCATTGGTGCCATCTCCATTTACCTGTGGACGCATAATGCGATCAGTGTGGGTTCTATCGCGATCGCAATCGCTCTTGCGCTTCGAATTAACGGCATGTCCAAGTGGATCATGTGGGAGGTAAGCTCACTGTTTGAAAATATGGGCACAGTAGTGGATGGCATGAAAACCTTGTCTAAGCCGATCTCAATTCAAGACACGCCAAAGGCACTGCCACTTAACGTGGAAAAAGGAGCGATAAACTTTGAGAACGTCAGCTTTCATTATGGTGAGAATAAGGGCGTCATTAATCACCTTAATCTGAATATCAAGCCAGGAGAAAAAGTCGGGCTGGTGGGACGCTCTGGTGCGGGCAAGTCTACGCTGGTTAATCTATTACTACGCTTCCACGATGTCGAGGCTGGTCAAATCAAGATCGATGGCCAAGTCATCTCTGACGTAACACAGGATTCATTGCGAGCAAACATCGGTATGGTGACGCAGGATACCTCTCTTTTGCATCGCTCAATCAGAGACAACATTCTATACAGCAACCCAAATGCTACCGAAGAGGATCTTCTCAAAGCAACGACACAAGCGCATGCCGATGAATTTATTCAAACCCTGACAGACCCATTCGGCAACGTAGGCTACGATGCACAAGTCGGTGAACGGGGGGTAAAATTGTCTGGTGGTCAGCGTCAGCGTATCGCGATCTCGCGTGTGCTTTTAAAAAACGCCCCAATTTTGGTGCTTGATGAAGCGACATCGGCACTCGACTCTGAAGTCGAAGCGGCAATTCAAGAGAGTCTTGATGAGCTGATGATTGGAAAAACCGTGATTGCTATTGCTCACCGTCTCTCAACAATTGCAGCTATGGATCGTTTGATTGTTCTCGACAAAGGAGAGATTGTTGAGCAGGGTTCGCATCAGGAGCTGCTCGCGCATGGCGGTATTTATGCGCACCTCTGGGCTCACCAAACAGGTGGCTTCATTGGTACCGATGAGGAACTGGAAAAAAGTAACGACTAATTCAAATCAATGCAATGAGTGACTAAAAGTTAAAGGGCCTTTGCTAGGTTAAAACTTCTCGAAGTTTAATCATAGCAAGGGCCCTTTTTACAGTGTAAATAAGCATTATTGGTTTGAAGTATACGGCGCTTTAACGATCACTTTAAGCGCATCCCCTTCTGAAAGATCATTAGCGGATTCCAGCCCGTTTAATATTTCCACGCCTCGGTTTCTCATGGGGGAATTTGAACGCTCAAGCAATTTGGCCACATCCTCGCCTTTTTGTACGGTCACCACTTTCAGCTCTCGCTGGTAAATAGCATCGCGCTGCTGCTGAGAAATGGGTTTGAAGCTGAAAGCGCTCTCGCTAGCAAGAACAACCGTATCCGCTGATGTCACGCTCATAAGCTGATAAGTCGCATCTTCAACATCGAGCCAATACTGATCTAAATAAACAGGCTTCCCACCTTTACTGTCTCGTATCTGCGCATGATATGTGTCACTTCCCCACTCATTCTCATACTGTGAGATATCGACCTTGTAATCAAAGTGCTGCTGCATATAGCTCGAAAACTGTTGAGACATCTGTTCGGCATTGTAATCTGCACTCACACGCGTTAAAGCAATCATTCCTGTCTGGGACTCATTCCCTGCTGCTACCACATTTGGCAGATTGACCTTCTGCCACTCGCTAGGAAATTGCATGCTAAAACCAAGCAGAGGATGCAAGAAATCATCTCCGACAAATACACCTTTATCTGGATTGTTGCCAATGAGCAATCCATTAAGACGCCTAACAAATCTATCGTCAGTAGCAGGTGCGTATTGATTCGTAAATTGAGCAGCCCACAGATTGACATGCTCCACACGTTCTGGCGTGTATGGGTGGCTATCAAAATAACTTTTTTGTGTTTCTTGCTGAGTTGTAAATTCAACTGCCGTGTTGAGACGAGTTAATATTAGCCCCATCGAATACGGGTTATAGCCTGCTTTGACCGCCAGTTTTACGCCAAGCTCGTCAGATTGCGTTTCGTGTCCGCGACTGTAACTTGCCATAAACAAGCCGCTACTGATCGCGATTGGAGCGTTGATCAGAGCGCCAAGGTCCTCGCTAATCACACTGCCCACGATATTGCCTGGTACTTGGCTCAAACTTGGCAGGATGCTGCGCTTCATCTGTTGTACTGAATGACGCTCAGTAACATGGATGATTTCGTGGGCCAAGACACATGCCAGCTCATCCTCATTGTTCATCAGTGCGAGTAAGCCACGAGAGATGTAGATATAACCTCCGGGCAGAGCAAAAGCATTGGGGGTGGTATCATCAACGATATGAAATGAAAACGTAAATTCTGGTTCGTCTAAATGAGCGACAAGCTTCTGCCCTACGTTATCGACATACGAATCTAGCTGGTGTTTTTGATAAAGGCCCATTTGCGCAGCAACGACTTGAGAGTTTTGCTCTCCAATCGACTTGTCATATTCAAGGCTGACACTGCACCCTACAAGCGAGCCTGAAAAAGCAATAGCAACAACGGTTTTTGTGTTCATTCTATTTCCAACGAATATCATCAATACACGTTCCCTGATTCTTATCATAAGAATACAACAACGCCCCTAAGCCACACATACAACCAGCGACATCAGTCGATTACTGCCCGAGCAGGAACTAATCACAATATCGTTAGTCTATATAGAGAAGTCAGTCACTCATTAACAAGTCTCTGAGTTACCGCTGATATTGGCGCGGGTCGCGCGGCTTAATATAGGTTTCTCTAATCTGTCACATAAGCGTCAAAATGGCGAGCAATTATAGATAGCTAATGAAGGTGTAGAGTGTGTGCTTTAGCCAAGTAAACGAAGCATGCATGACAAAACCGTGAGCTAAATCGCGGACAATCCCTGTAATTACGATTAAATTCGAAGTGTAAATAAATTCGATGCTCAATAGAAAGTATGGGCATCACCCGTTTCAGGAGGAAGCAATGAAGAAAATGAGACGTGCTCAGCTACATCGCATTCGTATTCAATACTGGAAAGACTGCGCTAAAGGCGTCAGCAACAATAAGAATTAATTTTCTTTACGCAACAAAAAACGCCCATTAGGGCGTTTTTTAGTTTAGACCAAGGTCATCCATCAAATTTCATCGCTAAACAAAGAGCGACGCTTTATCTGGTACTGGTCAAAACTGAAAATGCTCGCTCCATGCTCTTTCGACGTTGTCACTCTTTCATCACCAAACTGTATTGTGACGTAAGGATAAACTTTAGATTTCACTTCTACGGTATTATTTTCAAGCTTATCTTCAAACTCCAAAACGTGTAGCTCCAGCGCATTTTTCGTTGCCACTAAGTTGTTATCCACTTCAAGCTTGAACTGCTCAAGTGCCTTACTTTCATCTTCTGTGCGCTCAGCTTTAGGTATCTTCTTGAAAGCCATCTCTTTGCGAATAACCTCCATTGTTTTTTCTTGCGCGCGTTTGTATTCCTCTTTAAGCGACTCGGTTCGCTCTTTTTGCTGATGGTAATTATTGAATGCTTTCACTAGAGTGGGTGTGTTGCCCTCTACACCCAAATTAACGCACACAAGTTTGTTCCCAATATCAAGAGCACCGCCCCCAACGGTACCCTGGCGCTCAGTTCTATCAACCACAACCAAATCGTTGCCTGTAACAATATCGCTGTTCAAACAATGAATCTGTAACCTGATATCTTGCTTGGCTGTGACATCGCTGAACTGTACGTAGTGAGCATGAATTGAACCACCACTGGTGATACTACAACTTTTCGCCTCACCCTCTGATACGTTGTGTCCAATGATTCCTTTGCCAATGGTGACATCGCCTCCAGCATCAATAATTGCCGACTCAACAAAGCCACCAACAATGAGGTTGCCTGTCACCTTTACTCGCATGTCCGACTCTATATTGCCTGAGACGATCACGCTGCCATTAAACTCAACGTGCCCAGACTCAACACCAATGGCTGCTAGCTTCATGACATCATCAACTTCGACAGAAGACTCTCTTACCAAGGGTAAGCCCGCCTGACTAGCCACCAGTATGTCTGGATGACTTTTACTAAGTTGAGAGCCTTTACTCGCTTTAAGCTCAGTATTCTTGCCTGGTTTTGGTTGAATGATTTCACCCAGTACAGTTATACCCGGCCTCCCAGGTGTTGCGGGCTCTCTCTTCATTAAAGGCTGGCCAACTTCAACGGTTAAGGTAGCTCCTCGGTCATGCATATCAATTTTGCCAAGAGCATCGTTTGCTGCTTTTTCTGTTTTGGCTGTGTTGAGTAAAGAAGTAAACTTGGCATCTTTACCATTGATAGGTAGCCTTCCTTGAGCAATGGGTTGGGTGACTACCTCTCCGGGTTTTAGTTGCGCGCTCTTTAACAGTAACTTTTTAAGTGCGATCTTGTTGATGCCCTTTTTGATACCGGCAGATTGAATCACCTCTATCATCTTTTGTGGGTTTAAAGGCTCACCACCAAAAGCGCCTGTACACACCAAGCTCGCAACCTGAGCATCTTGAGTGATTGAGACTTCCAACGCTGCATCTATACGGCGCGCAACAGTGATACCAGCTCGGGCCTCTTTCTTGTCTTCCTTAGCGAAATTTATGAAGCTTTGCACGCCTGTCTCGTCAACATACAGCGTGTTTGCGTTAATCCCACTAAGGGCATCGTCAAGCCCCTGCTGGCTGAAGCTAGCAGGCACTCCCATAGAGTCATCAGGGAGTTTAGCCACGACTTGAGATTTATCACTAGTCCAACTGAGATATTCTGTCCACATACATCCGAGCATAGTCCATATAATTAGTACTTAGATATTAATCATTTATTGATTTGATATACATATCACTAATTGAAAAGTCAGCACTACGTCACGCGATAGAAACACAGGGAGTATAGAACGATGTTCGGTCAGTCGTAAATTTACACTGTAAAAGCGATATACGAGACCACTCAAGAATTAAGTGGGAATGAAAGGATAAGCATGAATTTGAATTCATCGAGAGTTTACAGTGTAAACGCAACATTTACACTGTAAATAGAGGGGTAACTAAAGAGACTCTAATATCGTAGCGACATCAACTCGAAGCCTATTTTCAAGTTGCTTACGGCCCGTCAGCGCATAATGGTTGCAACACTGTTCGACAGACATTCGACATAAAACAAACGACAACAGGAAGTCAGAGCAAGACTTGAGTTGGCTTTGAGAAAGAGAAAAAATCAAATCGTGAATCAGGAACGACGTCGACTCAACATTTGAACCGCCGAGCGTAAACCGTTCGAGCAGATTGAGATCGGTTGTAGACAGAGAATCTGACGTACCAGGGAGTAATACTCGAACCAATTGCGGAGATAACAACTCACCTTTATCGATTAACCAATGTGGAAGATGTCGAGCGAAACTATTCGTGACGACTTCACAACCCACTAACTCTTTGACCATTATCAGAGAATAGCTGCCACTTGATGAGTCACGCTGCGAACCTAACTTAACGGGAGTGAAGCCATTCTGCAGCCAAAATGTGACTAACTCAGGCGTCATGCCAAAACTGGTAGAGATGAAACTCGCATCCGTTACCCTACTCAATTTATCAAGCATTACCCCTCCGAAACCATTTCCCTGCCAATCTGGATGAACCGCTATACGCATAATTCGCTCGCTGCGATGCGTCGCTGCATTTGAGACGCCCAAGTGATTAATGAGTGATGACACGACCAACTGCCCTTTTGGTCGTCGCTTGCCGAGGGCGATATCGCTGATCAAAGTTTCGGATAGCCTCCCCTCTTCGACGGTGAGCATACAACCTACAATTTGTTTTCCGGAAACGAGTGAATAGAGATGGGTATTGCTATCAGACAACAGACCAAACAGGTCATTGGGTGATGTCTGGTAATGAGCACTAACGAGCAGAGCAAAGGCTTCTTTCAATCGCTGACTGTCAGCAATCAAATCCGACTTATGGTGTTTAACCAGTCGCATATCTTGTCGATGGTTATCGAGCTCGACACGATCAAGCTCAGCATCCAACAAGAAACTATCAAACACCCACGCCTCGAGCGGGTCTTGCTTTGCCCAACGGATGGGCTGAGTTAGGTGTATCTCTCGCATGCCAGAGCGATACTCTCGAAGCCAAGCAAGAAACTTAAGCGTGAAGCCTCGGCCAGAACCTTCATAACCATGTACTGTGCTTGAAAACACGATTCGATGAAACTTAGAGGCCATCGTTTGTAGCAATGGAAGTGGAATCGCAGCAGCTTCATCAACTAAAACCAGATCAAATGACTCTTGCGTTCTAAGTAACTCATCAGGGGCAATAAACTTCAAACTCGAAGCTTCAAAATGCAGTTCGCCCTTTGCATGACAAGCTGCATTGAGAACTCTACCGAGAACTCTTTCGAGAACTCTTTCGGCATGTTGGAAAACGGGTTGTACTGACTTTTGCAAAGGCGCTGTCACCGCTATATTGATACAGCGTTTAGACATCAGTTCTGCTGCTGCAATACCTAACGCACTACTCTTTCCGCGCCCTCTATCTGCGGTGAGAACTAACGGACGCTTTCTGTGCCCCTCACTAACCTTCACAATTGCCTGCACTGCGCTTTGCTGCTCGTTGAAAGGTGCAGGCAAAGCCTTGGTCTGAGGCGTGTGCTCGCAAAACTCACTATCAAAATTAGAATGACTGACTAAAACAAGTTTATGAAGGCAGCGCTCTAACCAAACATCAGCAAAGTTATTAGGATCGGGTTTCCAAGGTTTCACGATGAGAACACCGCCCCCTACAATGGCACCTAGCGCTGCAGTAAAACTATTAGCATCAAAACCATCCACCATGTCTACCACTAAAACATCGAGCTCTTGTCCAAGCAGTTGCTCGCCTTTTTTATACGGAATACACGGTGCGTTCTGTGAAACTTTACCGCCTAAGTAGGCAACATTCGGGTCGTTGTACTGTGCAATACAAGATTGAACAAAAGCATCAACACCGACGTAATCCGCTTGCAAATAAAAGCCGCGACGATGATTAGTGCCTTGTAGCTGTGAGATGATGGCCTGAATCTGTGAGATAGACTGTGACATGTTTATGGGACTTTGAGTAAACCTAACTGAAGTTTACCTCAAGCCGAACACAAAAAAAGCCGCGAATGCGGCTTTATAACGAATGAATAGCGTTGAACTAAAATTTACTTTCGATGAATGCGAGAATTTCGTTCAGTGTCTCTTCGTCGACTTTCTTCATGTTCAAAGAAACGGCATTGCCTTTGCGCGAGTAGGATACCTTACCCTTCACTAAATCGACTTTCTTCGTGGCCGGTTTTTGTGTTGGATTTAGCTCAGAAATCCAGTTTTCGATGGTTTCTGACACCTCTTTTGTTAGGCGAGCAACCCCTTGCGCTTCGCTGCGCTGCCATACTTGTTGGCCATCAGAATGGCATTTTGCCAATAGTTGACTCTGCTGATCGCTGCCCATTTCATTGAACTGTTTATGCAGTTTAACAATGGTCGGGCGACCAAGCTCAGCAACGTTTGGATACGCCTGTAACAGCTCTAGTGGTAAATCAGCCGCCTTCAGTGCACCACTCACTAAAGCCTCGCTGCATTGAAAGATTTTGGCCAAAGCTTTCTGGTCTTCTGCTTCCCCACTATCAAGCTTCGCTTGCATCTCTTTACCTTTCTCATACAAAGAGAGCGGTTTGTGTGCGTTTGCTACGTCTGACAGAAACTTAGCATGCTGCTCATTAATGCCTTCAGCAACATAAACAAGGAACTCTTTTTCAGCCAAGATACACGACATGCGTCGACGGCTGCCATCAAGAACTTCAATCAGGCCTTGTGCATTTCGACGACCTACAGCAGGGTATTGCTGCCCGCGTTCACGCAGTGTCGTCAATACATCCGAAAGCGCATGCTCGTTTAAGAAAGATTGCTCACGTGCATTTTCAGAAAATACCACTGTTTGAGCCTCTACCTCTGTCGCTGGAATACGAATCAGCTCAAAGGAAATCAGCTCTTCTCCTGCAACCGAAAGCTCAATCACTTGAGCCTGCTCTTTAGCGGCAGCTTGTGCTTCTTGTGGCGTAGTTGCACGGCGTTTATTTGCTTTACCGAACAGCTTTGCGTTGAGATCTGAGGTTTTAATCGCCATGTTTCATTACCCTTTGTTCAGTGAAGACCAGTGACCATGTAGGACACGTTCTAATTCTAATGCGCTCTTTTGAACCGAATCTTGCGCGGTTGCAAGGGTCTTTTTGCCCCCTTCAAAATCGCCCGTAGTAAGGTCAAATACCGTACTGTAAGTATCTGCACATGTTTCGAATGCACGGCTGCGAGGAATAGTTGCCATCATCACCTGGTCACCCAGCAGATAGTTCATCTCTGTGAGCACTGATACCTGTTTTTTGTTGTCATCTTCAAACATGGTTGGCATCAAGCGCACGAACTCAAGACCATTCCAATCTTCTGGGAACATTTCGTAAACGGTGGGTAAGTGCTGGAAGAAATTAACTGTTGATGCCCAGTCCAAGCGCTTCGCGGCGCATGGAATTAATAGTGCGTTTGACGCGTACATCGCATTCCAAACTAATGGGTCTACGTGAGGGCCTGTATCAATCATGATCACATCAAAGTCGTCAGCTATCTTATCAATCAACTTCTCTTTAAGTAGTTTTACGATATCGAGCGACTGGTTTTGCGACAAGCTTTGCCACGCTTCAGCATTAAACATCGCATCTTCAGGGAAAGCTGAAACCGTCTTTAGGTTTGGATACTGTGTCGGTAATAACACTGATTTGCGTAAGAAATCTAAGTCAACTTCTGTTTCTTCCGGTACGTTATCCAACATGATATCAACGGCAGAATAGATGTTATCGTGTTCTGCCACACTGATTTCAGGATTCAAGAACAGGCGTAATGAGCCTTGCGGATCCAAATCGATAAGACAGATACGGTAACGTTTATCGAGGTTTAGCGCCATACAAGCAGCCAAATGAACGGCCGTCATGGATTTACCCGTACCACCTTTTTGGTTTTGGACGTTAATAATCCAAGGCTTGTTGTCTTGGTTTTTTTTACGCTCATGAAACTTAGGTACACCTGCCGCATCCATAAGCATATGCGCTTCTTGCAAAGAGATAGAATAATGGTTGGCATTGTTTTTGGTAAACTGGTGCCCTTCCGCTTCCAGTTTTGTGATCGCCTCATCTAATTTACGTCGAGTAAGACCAGAGCGTGTTTCCATTAATGCCTTTGACATTGGAGGAAAATGATCGTCATTACGCTCTTCTAAGATAATTTCAATGCGATCCGCTTGAACTTGTTGCGTCTGTTCCGCTAGTTCGTACAAGTTCTCAATTGTTTGTTCTCTTTTCATCGCCAAGCTTCCGTAACAATATACTCTTCCTATTGTACAGCGAATTAGATTATTTTCAATTAAAAGGTGTACGAAATCATTGTGGTAGAAATCACATTAATTTAATGTCGACTACGTTTAATTATGATCAAGTGTCAAATATCCGTCAAAAATGACTTTTATTTGTGCTCATAACACCTGATAAAGTAGTAAACTTTTAAAACGTTACAGTATCACTTATTTACAATGTAAAGGCATTTAATCCATATTTTCATCGGAACGATTCAAACCTGATGAGATATTACGGCCAATGTCATTTCAACGAAAACATCAGGATATAGCTCACCTCTCATGTTATAACTCAAGTCAATTATGGTCATAGGCAGAACGACAAAAAACTGTTTCGCTACCAAACGTGTTGTATAAATTTTATGCATAAGTGGGAAAGGGAGCTTCCAATTCGTTGCTGTATAACAGTTAGGAAACATGATCAAGGTATTTCCTTGATCATGCTTTCACATAAAACTCCGAGATTAGGAACAATGATCAAGAAAAACTTTCGATTAAAACTTGCTTGATTTGATGCTACATACCATCCATTTGAGATCCATTACAGATGATCTTTTTCGGATCGATGATCAAGTACATAACGTCATCGGAAGCATGTAAACTTTTGGCTAGATTACGGATGAATGCTGATGAACACTAGGGTTTCTTGCTTGTAGATGAATAAAACGGTGAAATTGAACGACAACCATTGATAATCCTATGAAACGCACCATTACTTGATCATGCTTTCGTCATTTTCAACACCAACACATTGGTGACGAGCCGACGCCTGTTAGCTCCAATCTCTGCCTACACAGCGCAATATTGAGATCAAATCATGCGACTTGATCATCGTTCCGCTGTAAAATGCATCTAATAAAAGGCTGAAAATGGTCAAATGGCACATAATCCATCAAAATTAAATGGGCTTGCCACGAGAGTACCCTTCTCTTCTGTGGATAACCTGTTAAACCGTGATGATCATGCTTTCAAACGGACGTTGATCATCTTTCGAGGATTAACATGATCATGCTTACAAAACATCGTGATCATTGTTACGAGACTCAGATGATCACGCTTTCGATATCTACTTGATCATACTTCCGAAGTATCCAAGGTTTTTTACTTTTATTTTCAATTGCTTACAGCAAGAAAAAATGCCAGATCATAAGATCATATTAATCAATATATATCATTAAAAACAAAAAGATCAGTTTTATAAAACAACAAGATTTTTCTTTATTTATGATCTCTTTTTCTTTATCCTTTCGGAACTATGGCAAACTTACGGATAAAGATAGTCTGATACTATGAGCACTGACGATAAAATATTGATCAAACTTCCACGTACACACAAAGGTGGCCACCTCTTTCAAGTATCAGAATCTTCTATCGAATGGATTGAACAATACCCTCATTTCAAAGGGGTAACGAAAAGTATTGTCGAACTACTTAATCTAATCGCACTTCAAGGACTGCGAAGTAAAGATGGCTATGTATCAACAACAGAATTGATTGATGCCACAGAGGGTGCTTTAACTCGCGCAGCAATTCAACAAAGGTTACGTGCCGCCGTTGGTATTGGTTTGTTCACCCAGCATCGTGTTAAGTTTGAAGAAGGCTTGGCTGGGAAAACCATGCTACATCGATTTGTTAATCCCAACCTGCTGATCTCCGCTTTGGGAAGCACAAGCCTAATCACTGAAAGTGCTAAGCAAAATGAAAAGCAGAAACGCTCCAAAGCGCTAGCACAAACTCAAGTTAACCGACGTCTTTTAACCGAGCACGGCTTGAATACCCCACCAGCAATGAAGGACGAGGCGGATCAATTTGTGGTGTCTCCGACGAACTGGGCTGGGATCATTGATCAAGCTCTTGCCCCACCACGAACTCGTAAAAACTATCAAAAGTCCATGGTCTCGATCTCAGGCACACGTGCAGTGATCGAGACTCGATCGTCTAAAAACATCATGACCGTCGACGATCTAATGACTTTGTTTGCGTTATTTACTCTTACTGTCCAGTATCATGATCATCATCGTGAGGCTTACCAGCTTCATGGTGTTGCTGCGCCAAATAAAACGCCACTTTACATCACGGATATCTTGTCACTTCGCGGAAAAAAGGATAGTGGGCCCGCAAGAGACTCGATTCGTGACAGTATTGATCGTATTGAATTTACGGATTTTCAACTTCATGAACTCACTGGGCGCTGGTTGAGTGAGAACATGCCTGAGGGTTTCAAAAGTGATCGTTTCCGCTTTCTTGCCCGCACCATTACAGCTTCTGAAGAAGCCCCAACAGAGAATGCGGATGGAGAAATCCGGATCAAGCCTAACCTATATATTCTTGTGTGGGAGCCCTCGTTTTATGAAGAGCTCATGACGCGAGACTATTTCTTCTTGTTCCCACCAGAGGTGCTTAAACAGCATACCTTGGTATTCCAGCTGTACTCTTACTTCCGCAGTCGCATGTCGCGTCGTCATACTGACACTATGCTGCTGTCACAGCTTAACCAAAAGTTAGCGCGCAATATAGAGTGGCGTCGGTTCTCAATGGATTTGATCCGCGAGCTTAAAAAGCTGTCGAAAGGCAAGGGTAGTGACGAGCTGTTTGTTGTTAATCTTTGGGGCTACCATCTGACGATCGAAACGATCACCGAGAAGGACAAAGTGATCGACTATCAAGTAGATATCAAATGCGATGTTGAGGAAGTCTTACGTTACTGTCGCGCTCGCACAACCAACGCCGGAAAGCGTAATATGGCCCCGACACTACCAAACCCGCTGCGTAATGAGATGGTCACTAAACAGCAGCTCGATGAGTTATCGAGTGTGATTGATGGCGAGTTTGAGCCGATTCAGCGTAAGCCGGGTGCGAACAAGGGGAAATTAGGTCGTCGAGTTAAGCAGCGTAAGCACTTAGTTGAGATCAATGCGGATGAGATAACCATCACCCTCACGAAATATACCTCCTCAGAGGCTCTAGAACGCAGTATCACCGCTTTATCTGCAATGACCGGACACTCCCCTTCATCGATCAAAGAAGAGTGTGACGCGCTGTTAGAGAAGCTTGATTGGCTGAAAGTCAAAGATGAGGTCGTTCCTTACGAAACTTTGAGCCAGATTGTGGAACTTTATAACAAGCAATCTGAAGTTAAGCACCTTACCATCGAAAGACTGATCGCTGGTTTAGCGGTTAGACGTAAAGTCTGTAAGCAGGTGTTCGATGGGCACCTGGATGAGAATGTCTTTAGAGCTCTGGATGAGATGTCTGCCTAGTGGTCAATGTTACACCACTAATGAGTTGAAATGCTTGGTTACACTTGATGGGGAAATAGACAGTTTTCGCGCATTTCTCTGACACTTCACTGACATAGGTGGCTAAGTTGACCTCTAATATGAATCTCGAATAGACAACCTTTTGTCCTTTCTGATGAATTAGATTGGCTCATATTGTTACATTCATTCTGAATATTTTGCGAGTTCTTTACGGACTCGCTTTTTTTTGCCTATTGGCTGGGTAAGGTCTGTCTCTTACTTGGTTAATCCTTGATCATGCTTTCAGCTGCGACAGGGTAGCCAACAGCTTAGATGGCCACCGGTTTCACTGCTCGTACTTAACGCTCAATAATCTGTACCACTTCCTCTTGAGCGATGCTCATCTCTTTACCATCAACATCCTCGTACTCGTACATTCCGGTTTCTTCATTCAGTTCAGGTTCACCGTAAGAGGTGATGATCTGACCATCGTTGGTGGACATCAAATACTGAGTACTGCCGCATGCTGTGATGAATAGAGAGATAAAAAGTAAAGTTAATGTGCGCATAGCTAGGTCCTAAGTTGCTGTGAGATTGTCACATTTCAACTATAGCAGGGTTTGATCAAAGCGAAGGTCGAGAGTCGTTACCTTGATCATTCTTCCGATAAGAGTGCATTTGATTTGAACGTCAATCGCTAAGGAAAAGTGTGACGTAGAATCTCTAAATCTACGCCGCTATTTGACGTAACGCAAAGCAAACAGACGTGAACTATAAATAGAAATGACAATAAGCTACCCCTATCACAGAAAGGCAGAAAAATACTTAACAGTAAAAGAGGCCTTTGCTAAAGATTAGTTATTCCAACATGGTTTTATCGGGAGGAAATTATGTCGATTAATTCTATTGACCATGATGAAATGTCAACCATCACTCATAAGTGGGATCATGACAACTTACCTGACGAGATTCAGCCAACCAAGCAGGTTAAATGTGCTGAAGCACGTCGTCGTATCGAGATGCTAAAAGAAATTCGAGAAAGCGGTCTGACTATGGAAGAGGCCAAAGAACTCGGCCTGATTCATTAGATTACTATCTTAATTTGGGGAAAGTTTGTGGTTAACCTTCCCCAATCAAGTTCAATTGCTTAAATGTATTTGCTGATAATGTCAGCAATTTTCCCTTCGGCTTTGAGCTGAGCAAGTTTCTGATTTATATATTTTTGTAGATCTGCGTCCATATCTGGTGATAGCGCCAAATAGATCGAGTAATCAGGAATGACTGATGAAAATGATGTGATCGCAAATTTCGACTTTGCTAACCCGAGCTGATTTATGTTGTAGATAACGCGCGATTCCATTTCGACAAACACCGTTTCTCCAGGCGTGCGCTCTATTACTCGGTATGCTGCTTGATAATCCTTGACTCGCATTTCGTGCACTAAACCATCTTTGAAAAATGGTGTGAGACTTGGGTAATCGAATCCTCTGAGCAGTACGACAGACGCCCCCTCAATGTCCTGCATTTTGCTAAACTGAACCGGTTGTTTGCCGCTAGAAACCAGTACGTGTTTTACGGTGTAAACGGGTTCCTCCGAGAGATTTTCAGACTGAACTCTTCCCCAATTTGGACTACCATAAGTTAACCAGTTACTTTCGCCACCACTTTCTAATGTGGTGATCATTCGATTAAACGGAAATGTGTGAAACTCGATTGAATGATCAGAGTCTGCAAAGATCTCTTCAACAATGTCGGTAATGATCCCTGAGTGATTCTGTCCTTGTTCTTCAATCTGAAACGGCCTTGCTTGCTCCGATATCACGTAATAGTTGACGGTAGTGGCCTGAGCGGTAGCTTGCACAAACATAAGTAGTGCCGCCAAAATGCTGATGAGTCTTTTCACTGTAACCTCGACGTTAGTTTGTTCTTGCCTATAGTTAGTGTAGAGGACAACTAAGGTAAATATTGCATATGAGCTCATTACAAAGAAGCAAACATCGATTGAGCATAGTCAACCAGCTTGTATTTGCGATTGTCTTGCTCAGCATAGTTCTGACACTCATTGTGTCATCTGTGGACTTATATCGTGAGCTCAACAACGAGTTGGCTCGCGTTGACACGAATTTGGAACTGGTAGCGAAGAGCCATTTGGAGAGCTTGTCAGCGACACTGTGGGTGGAAGATAGAGAGTTACTTGCGACCCAAGCTCAAGGTATCTTAGACCTACCTTCTGTCGATTACATACAGATTCAATCTCATTCTGAACAGATTATTCAATTGGGCCAGGAACTCGAAGGGGGAGCGCGGGAAAAAGATTGGATCATGACGTATCAACTTGGTGAGAAAAGTTACGATCTGGCTATTTTGACGGTGAAATCTGATCTAGACACGATCTATCAAGGTCTATGGTACAAGTTCATGTACCTAGTTTTTGTGGAAGCGATAAAGATTGGGCTCATCATGCTGGGCTTTATCGTTGTCGCTTTCCGTCTGTTGATAAAACCATTGCAGCTCTTGTCAGGGGCTGTCAGTGATTTTCGTGGTGGCTACGTTCCCCAACAAGCGGTGTTACCCAAGCGTTGGTTTTTTGATGAGATCGGTCTTCTTACCTATCGATATAATCAGAGTTTACAACGAATTAAACAACATCAGATGGAACTTGAGCTAGAGCGTGATCGAGCTGAAGTGGCAAATCGCAAAAAAAGCGAGTTTTTAGCCACAATGAGTCATGAAATCAGAACACCGATGAATGGTGTGATTGGGATCAGTTCATTACTCCATGAGACGAAACTCGACCCTCAACAGCGTGAATATGTGGAAATTATCAATACTTCATCTTCTTCGTTGATGCAAATCATCGATGATATCCTCGATTTCTCAAAGATAGAGGCAGGGAAGATTGTTTTGGAGCCCACAGAGTTTGAGCTTATCTCTTTGCTCGACGATCTTTGCCGTCTGTATACACTTCGGGCTCAGCAAAAAGGCTTGCAACTCATTTGTGAGCTTGATAGTTCGCTTCCACAAGGGGTATTCGCAGACAAAGGACGTCTTCAGCAAATATTGAACAACTTACTCAATAATGCGGTTAAATTCACAGAGTCTGGGCACGTCAGGTTGCAGGTGGATTTGCTCAAAATAGAGAACGCGATTGCTGTCGTGAGTTTTAAGGTTGTTGATACTGGCATTGGAATAGCAAGTGAGCATCAAGAAGACATATTCGAGAAGTTTCAACAGGCAGATGGGAGTACGACCCGTAAGTATGGTGGTACTGGTTTAGGATTGGCCATATGCAAAAGCTTAGTCACAACGATGCAAGGGCAATTGTCTCTCACAAGTAAACCGGGTCTCGGTAGTTGTTTTGAATTTTCTATACCAATTGCCGTTGCTCAAAGCGACAAAACAGCGCTAACCAAAACGAGAATATTAAACCTTGCTGAACGAACTGTGGAAGATCAGCCCATTGCTGCGATACAGGCCCCGCTTAAACATACTGTTTTGGTCGTTGAGGATATCGCAGTCAATCAAAAGGTGGTGTGTTTCATGCTAAAAAACCTCGGCATTGGGGCCAGGGTTGCAGGTAACGGTCAAGAGGCGGTATCTGAGTGTGAAGAGCACGATATCGATCTGATCTTAATGGATTTACAGATGCCAGTTATGGATGGGTACACTGCGACGGAGCTTATCCGTCAAATGGGCGTTTGGGGAAAACAAGTCCCTATTGTTGCGTTGAGTGCAAACGTCACAACTGAAGATAAACAGCGATGTATTGAGGTCGGGATGAATGAGTTTATCTCCAAGCCAGTCACAAAGGATAAAATTCAGTTTATATTGAACCAATACTTAGAGGCGGATGATTGGGGAGGTCCGGTAGAAGGAGATTGCGTCACTTAGGTTGTTTTCGGTGTCATAGCGTTCATTTGTGATATAATTGCCAGCTTGATTGATAATTTCTGAGGTTGCTATGTCATTCAACTTGTCCCTATTGCCTTCTGATGAAAAGAATACCATTGAACTCGATAAACAAGCCTCTTTCATTGTTTGGAAAGTCAAAAATGGCAAGGGCACATTTGAGGAAGTACAAACTCAGCTGGACAAATTAACCAACCCTGCTGAGAAAGAGGTTTTTCAGTCATCGGTGATGAAGTATCGCCAGATGATGGGGCTGTAGGGCTTGTTATTAGTCAAAGAACACCGTTCTAAACGGTTTAGCTAATTGAAAAGGGCAATGGTTTTGCTAAACTCTTTGCCGTTAAAAGTCGAACACTAGAGAGAACATCCCGATGGGAAGAAGTTTTGAAGTGCGCAAAGCCTCAATGGCGAAAACAGCAGGCGCAAAAATTAAAGTTTATTCTAAGTACGGTAAAGAGATTTACGTTTGTGCGAAAAATGGTGGTTCTGACCCTGATATGAACCTATCGCTGAAGCACCTGATTGCAAAAGCGAAAAAAGACCAAGTACCCGCTCACGTCATTGATAAAGCCCTAGACAAAGCAAATGGCGGTGGTGGTGAAGATTACCAACCAGCGCGTTATGAAGGTTTTGGCCCAGGTGGTACAAGCGTGATCGTTGACTGTCTGACAGATAACGGCAACCGTACATTCCAGGATGTTCGTCAGTGCTTTGTTAAAACAGGCGCTAAAATTGGTGTTGAAGGCTCTGTCTCTCACATGTTCGCTCACCAAGCTGTATTCCAGTTCAAGGGCGAAGATGACGAAGTCGTGCTAGAAGCGCTGATGATGGAAGACGTTGATGTTACCGACGTAGAGCTAGAAGATGGTGTTATCACTGTATTCGCTCCGACGACCGAGTTCTTTAAAACTAAGACCGCTCTAGCTGCGGCGTTTCCAGACTTGGTTCTGGATGTTGAAGAGATCACTTTTGTTCCTCAGACTCACACGCCAGTTGCGGGTGAAGATGCTGAGAAGTTCCAGAAGTTCTTGGACATGCTAGATGACTGTGATGACGTTCAGCAGGTTTACCACAACGCTGAACTGTAATCTAAAGCACTCGTTGTTGTTTAAAAGCCGGTAGAAGTTTCAACGATGAAACTTCTACCGGCTTTTTTGTTTTCTGCTGATTTATCAGTGACATCCCCCTCCTTTAACGATAACTTGTCACTTTAAGTGAAAAACAGACGATAAAAGGATCGGCGATGAAAGTGACTTTTCTAGGCTTAGGCGTCATGGGCTACCCAATGGCTGGGCATCTTACCAAAGCGGGTTTTGATGTCACCGTGTTTAACCGAACTCAACAAAAAGCACAGACGTGGGCAGAGCAATACTCTGGTCGTGCATCTGAAACAGTGGGCGATGCAGTCGCGGATGCCGATGTCGTATTATTGTGTGTTGGTAATGATGATGACGTGCGTAGCATGACCACCAGCGAGGGTGGGGCGCTTGAGTTTATGAAAGAAGGCGCAATCTTAGTGGACCATACCACCACCTCGGCAAGCCTCGCAGAGGAACTCTCAGAGGCGGCTCAAGCGCGTGGTATTCGCTTTATGGATGCTCCGGTATCGGGTGGTCAAGCTGGTGCCGAGAATGGTGTATTGACGATTATGTGTGGTGGCGAGCAGGCCCTGTTTGATGACTTGCAGCCAGTTTTCGAAGCGTATGGTAAGTCCTCGGTGCTTATGGGCAGTGTAGGGCAGGGACAACGCGCCAAAATGGTGAATCAGATCTGTATTGGTGGTGTGTTGTCGGGCTTGTCAGAAGGCTTATTGCTTGCAGAAAAGTCAGGTCTAGACATTGCTACAGTGGTGGATTGCTTGAAGCATGGTGCGGCTGGCTCATGGCAAATGGAAAACCGTGGCGTCACCATGTCTGAAGACAAGTTCGATTTTGGTTTTGCCATTGATTGGATGATCAAAGATCTCGGTTTCTGTCTGGATGAAGCGCAGCGACAAGGTCTTAAGTTGCCTCTGACTGAAAAAGTGATTGAGCAGTACCGTGACTTAAGCCAGCAAGGTGACAACCGCATGGATACCTCAGTTCTCATTCGAGCGTTGCGCAAAGAGCAAGGTTAACTTTTACACTGTAAATAACCCAGTGATAAAAATAAGAGCGCCAAGTGGCGCTCTTATTTCATAAATTTAGGCGATTGCTGCCGGGTAGTCGGTATAGCCTTTCTCATCACCACCATAAAACGTTGAGTGTGCATCATAACCGATAGGGGTCAATCCGATGTTGTTCTCAATGCGATAGACAAAATCTGGGTTAGTAATGAACGGTTGTCCAAATGCCGCTAAGTCAGCGTAGCCTTTCTCAATCAGTTCTTGAGCGGTTTCCTTTGTGAGCTTGCCAGCCACCATAATTGGATTTGGATAAATAGCGCGAGCCTGTTGACGAAATGCCTCAGTTGCTTCGGTGTAGTTTGAGATGTTTTCACTGAAATGAACGTACGCTAGGTTTATTGGCACCATTTTTTTAAGTGCAGCAAGAGTAAGGTCGATAATTTCATCATCAGCCTCGGCGTAACCCTCTGTCACAAAAGGAGAGAGACGAATTGCTGTTTTATCTCCGCCTATTTCATCGGCGACTGCCTGTGTCACTTCAAGCATAAAGCGCATACGATTGTCTTTATCACCACCGTAGTTGTCTTGACGTTGGTTGCTTGCTTTGCGCATGAACTGGTCCAACAGGTATCCATGTGCCCCATGAATTTCAACACCATCAAAGCCAGCTTCCATTGCATTTTTTGCCGCTTGTACAAAGTCATCGATAGTCTGTTGAATGTCCTCCTGCGACATTTCGCGCGGCATGCCTGTTTCAATCATGCCAAAACCACCGTCAGGTAGCGGCCCAAACACCTGGTCAGCTTCTTTAATCGCTGAGGCTGACACAATGGTTTCACCAGTAATTGACTCGTGGCTACGACGTCCGACGTGCCAAAGCTGAATGAATACCTTGCCGCCTTGCTGGTGAATGGCTTGCGTGGTCTTTTTCCATCCATCAATGTGCGCTTGAGTGTAAATCCCTGGTGTCATGGAGTAGCCTCGGCCCACACAAGAGATAGGTGCTCCCTCTGTTATGATTAGCCCTGCGGTTGCGCGTTGGCCATAGTAGGTGGCCATAAGATCGTTTGGTACATCACCCGGTTGTGAAGTGCGTGAACGCGTCATGGGTGCCATAACAACGCGATTAGTTAGGGAAGTATTACCAAGATTGATTGGTGAAAATAGTGTCGTGCTCATAACTAGGCTCCTATTCGAAATCTGCGCCTAGTTTAATGGATACGTTTGTTGCAATTAATCTCGGTTTCGACATATTACTTTTGTCAAAAATGAAATAATGCAGGTAAAAACGCCCAGTGTTTGAAAGCAATCACTGGGCGTTTTGTGGAGAACGTCGCTGACTAGTACCCCATCAACTGCAACAGGTTCTCAGCGGTACGTATTGCTTCCTTGCGGTTGGCAATATTGAGTTTTTGATACAAGTTACGAATGTGCGTTTTGATCGTCGTTCCCGCGACATCGAGTTCTTGTGCGATCTGTTCGTTGCTAAATCCAGAGTAGATCAACCCCAATACCTGCCACTCACGCTGCGTCAGTGGACTGGTACGAACCAGTTCCGGAATATTAGGGTGATTGACTAGCTTCTCAACAAACTCCTCGTCAAAGTGCACGGAGCGGCTGCGCTGTGTTGTTGAGATGTCTTTCATCAACTGCTGAGCTCGGTGACGCTCTAGATCACCCAGTTCGGTTTTATGGATGAGCTTCTCTAGTAGGTGGCCAATTTTGCTGCCATCCACCAAGAAGTTGCCCAAAATACCGGTCTGGTTAGTCATCTCTAACGCGTATTTGAGCTTGGCACGTGCCTCATCGTCTTGGCCTTTGCTCGCGAGCAAGATGGTTTCGACAATCAAGTTGCGGTTTGTATCGGTGATTAGTTGGTGCTTGTCAGCTTCTTGCTGCAAGAATGACAGCGTTTTTTCTGCCTTCTCGAATTCACCAAGACTAATATAAGCACGAACAATGTTACGCCACTGCAGTTGAGTGAAGTGGTTGCACGCTTGGTCTGGTCGAGTCGCAGTCTCAAGCCATTGCTCTACGGCGCTGCTGTCGCCTCGAGCTTGCCAAAACAGCAATAGAGATAGCGAAGCATTGGCTGTCCAATCAACATGGTAGGTTGATTGCTTCATCATATGCTCAATCTGTTTGATGAACTTCGCTGCTTTGTCTAGCTCTCCACGGCCAATCGCAATACGAGCGAGCATGGAGTAGGAGTGTAGGTGGCGGCTATCGTTCGAATTACTGAGCACTTCAATCGCTTGGTAAGCACACACCTCAGCTTCATCCAAGCGGTTCCAGCACCAAAGCAGTTGCGAGCGAATGCGAAGTAGAAATTCATTCATTGGTAACTGCTGAAGTTGATGCTCTTCAATCAGCTTAAAGGCATTATCTTGCACTTCATATGCTGCTTGCACGTAACCTTGTGCAATCAGTATTTCGCTTTGCTGCAGCATTGCCCAAAGCGCTTGATGATACACTTGATATTGGCGTGCGAGTTTCTCAGTTTGCTGCATCATCGGCAGTGCACGGCTGAGATGACCCAATACGTGGTTCACTTCACCTACAACAGAGGTGGCAACGATACGGCTACGGTAGACAGTATGATCTAATTGACTTAGCGCCAATTCAGCTAACTCTAGAGCTTGCTCTGGCTGGTTGAGGTTGATGGCGACCTGCGCCTTCAGTGCATTCAACTCACCCTGCTCTTTGGTGGAAAGGATGACGTCGTACGCCTCCATGTGCTCAATGGCTTTGGTCAGCATATCGCCAACGTTGTTGTAACCATTTAAGCTCTGCTCAACCCAGGCTTGCAGCATACACAGTTTTGGCACAGTGTAGAGCTGCTCTGGCGCTAAGCTATTGATAGCCTTCTCAAGTGACTCAAGCTCGCCTTGGTTGAACATCTTCCAACCATGTTCTCTAAGGATAGAGGCCATCAGCTCAGTGTCGTTAGACATCTGCGCATGACTCAGTGCACGGTGAGGCATGCCTTGCTCTAGCCAGGCTTGGGCAGCAGCTTGATGCAGTTCCCCCTCTTTTTGCGGAATACGTGATTGACGCTCATGCGCCAAAAATTCTGCAAATAGATTGTGGAAGCGGTACCAGTTGTGCTCACCTTCGAGTGGGTAAACAAACAAGCCATAACGATTGAGAGACTCAAGCATGCTAAGCGCATCTTCACGCTTCGTGAGCGTGGATACGAGTGAGTCATTGAAGTGATCTAATACCGAGCACTCTAGGAGGAACTGGCGTGTTTCCTGATCTAAAAGGTCAAACACCTCTTCAATTAGATAGTCCCATAAGTGCGCGTGATTAAATTGTGACACTGACTCTGCAGATTGCACGAGTGTACGCTGGTGATGCTGCGCTTGCAGGGCGATCAACTGAAGAGCAGAAGGCCAGCCTTCGACATAGGTACGCAGGCTGTTTGCCGTTTGGTCATCGATACCATCATCCACACGTTGATTGAAAAAGCGCGTCGTTTCTTCAGTATCAAACGCAAGCAGTTCATTGCCGATCTCTATCATTAGATCACGCACGCGCAGATTTGCAGTGCCAAGCGGTGGGGCTGAACGACTGGTGACCACCAGCGTGAGGTTGTCAGGCATGTGCTTTAAGAAGAAGCGCATTGCCTCGTGAATTTCATCATCATTGATGAGGTGATAGTCGTCGATAACGATATAGCTCTCTTGATAAAAATCAGAAAGCTCAGTGAAGACTTCACCAAAAAGCGAATGCAATGATGAGAACTGACGTTTTTCGGCCAACTTTTGCGCTTTTGGGCAACTGTCGTCGGTCGCTTTGTTTAGCGCTTGCAGGAAGTAGTTGATAAAGCGGAATGGGTCATTATCACTCTCATCTACGCTGTACCAACCTACATGGCTTTTGTCTGCTAACCATTGTGCAGCCATGGTGGTTTTTCCGTAACCCGCGGGTGAACGGAATAACACCAACTTGTAGCAGTTAGCCTCTTGCAGCAAGTCTAAAACTCTTGGGCGTAGAATTGCGTTATGCAATCGGCCTGGTCGAGTTAGTTTTGATGGTATCCACATCTTATTCTTACCCTAATTTATCCTATGCACCGTTATACGGTGTCTCTATTTTATCAGTCATACCTTACTAAGACGGCAAGGATGACTTGGGTATGGTCATGTTACTGAAAGAGAAACAGGAATGGCATTGATCCAACCCTCTTTTTCACTCCCATTTCGCAATGTTGGGGTGACTACGCCCTAACTTTGTGGTTTGCGTCACATAAAGTGTTGATTTGATCTCTATGATTAAATCTCATTGCACTGGTTGTTGGCCCCAATATGCGGTTCGGAAAAATATTTGTGACCGAGATTAAAAAAATCTCGATAACTCAATAAAGGTTCATTTTTCTGTCATTGGGTCAAGTTGTATATAAAACGAGCATGAGTGTGATCCGGTTCAACTCAAAATGGCTCAAAACAGGCATGAGTGAGAGTTAGATCACCTTCTTTGCAGAGTAATAGGCTCTACGCCCTGTGCTCTCCTCCTATCCTCCACCCCTACCGGGAGGATGTTTTGCAATAGGGGAAAATGCACGATATGTCGTAGATGGATTAAAACCAATAAGTGAGATTTCGGTAATGAAACCTACTCAACAACAAAACTTCGATAAAGCTGCATTCCAAGCAGACGTGAAGAAACACCTTTCAGCGACTTACGCTACAACTGTAGAAACAGCATCACCACGCGCTTGGTACCTAGCAATGGGTCGCGCACTGGCTGAACTGACAACGTTTGACTTGCTAGAAACAGAGCAAGATCCAAAAATCAAGAACGCGAAAAGTGTTAACTACCTATCTTTGGAATTCCTTATCGGTCGTTTGACTGGTAACAACCTTATCAGCATGGGTCTGTACGAGCAGATCACTGAAGCAATGGAAGAGCTAGGTCAAAACCTAACAGACCTTCTAGAAGAAGAGCGTGATCCTTCTCTAGGTAACGGTGGTCTAGGTCGTCTAGCAGCTTGTTTCATGGACTCTTGTGCAGCGCAAGAATACCCAACGGTAGGTTACGGTCTACACTACGAGTACGGTCTATTTAAGCAATCTTTCGAAGATGGTCGTCAAAAAGAAGCACCAGACGCATGGCGTGGAGTTGAAGGCTACCCTTGGGAAGTTGCTCGTCCTGAGCTTGCTCAAGAAATCGGTTTCTTTGGTCACGTTGAAGTGATTAACCAAGGCGGTAAAGAAGTACGCAAATGGGTTCCAGGCATGTCTGTAAAAGCAATGCCATGGGATCTTCCAATCGTGGGTTACGAGTCAAACACGGTGTACCCGCTGCGTCTTTGGGAATGTCAGGCAATCGCTCCTTTCTCTCTAGAAAGCTTCAACAACGGTGACTACTTCGAAGCTCAGCACGCGCTGATCGACGCAGGTAACATCACAAAAGTTCTTTACCCGAACGACAACCACGAGAAAGGTAAGACTCTGCGTCTAATGCAGCAGTACTTCCACTCAGCAGCATCTGTACGCGACATCCTACGTCGTCACGAAGCAGCAGGTTACACGCTAGCGGATCTTCCTAAGCAAGAGACTATCCAGCTTAACGATACACACCCAACTATCGCTATCCCAGAATTGATGCGCATCCTTCTTGATGAGAAAGGCCTATCTTGGGAAGAGGCATGGGAAATCAGCTCGCACACATTTGCGTACACAAACCACACTCTACTGCCAGAAGCACTAGAAACTTGGTCTGAGTCGTTGATCCAGCGTCTACTTCCTCGTCACATGGAAATCATCTTCGAAATCAACCACCGCTTCCTACAAGAAGTTCGTGCAATGTGGCCTGGTGATGGTGAGAAGCAAGCTAAGCTTTCTATCATCCAAGAAGGTTTCCACCGCATGGTTCGTATGGCTAACCTATGTGTTATCGGTTCATACGCAGTGAACGGTGTAGCAGCACTTCACTCTGAATTGGTGAAAGCAGACCTATTCCCAGAGTTCCACGAGATGTACCCAACTCGTCTACACAACGTAACGAACGGTGTTACACCACGTCGTTGGTTGAAATTCTGTAACCCAGGCCTATCGGCTCTTATCACTGAGAAGATTGGTTCTGAGTGGCCAGCTAAGCTTGAGCAACTTGAAGGCATCGCGAAATACGCTGATGACGCTAAGTTCCAAAAAGAGTACATGGCAGTTAAGAAACAGAACAAACAGCGCCTAGCGGATTGGGTTAAAGAGAACATGGGTATCGAGCTAGATACGAATGCTATCTTTGATGTGATGATTAAGCGTCTGCACGAGTACAAGCGTCAGCAGCTTGATTTGCTACACGTGTTGTCTCTATACCACCGCCTACTGAATGACCCAACGTTTGATATGACGCCACGCGTTGTATTCTTCGGCTCTAAAGCGGCACCAGGTTACCACCTAGCGAAAGAGATCATCTTTGCAATTAACAAGGTTGCAGAGAAAGTAAACAACGACCCACGCCTAGGCGGTAAGCTGAAAGTGGTATTCATCCCTGACTACCGCGTAAGCATGGCTGAAATGTTGATCCCAGCCGCTGACGTTTCTCAGCAAATCTCTATGGCAGGTAAAGAAGCATCAGGTACGGGTAACATGAAGATGGCGCTTAACGGTGCTCTAACTATCGGTACGATGGACGGTGCAAACGTTGAGATCCGTGAAGAAGTTGGTGATGAGAACATCTACATCTTCGGTCTAGAAGTTGATGGTGTGAAACGCACGCAAGCGGCAGGTTACAACCCATACAACTACTACAACGCTGACCCACTATTGAAAGCATCTCTAGACCTACTGCTAGGTGATGAATTCACTCCAGGTCAACCAGGTCTGCTACGTGCGACGTACGATAGCTTGCTAGACGGCGGTGACCCATACCTATGTCTTGCTGACTTCGCATCTTACGTGAAGGCACATGAAGACATGGACGCGCAATACCGTGACCAAGCGGGTTGGGCGAAGAAAGCGATTCTTAACACGGCGCTAGTTGGCAAGTTCAGCTCAGACCGTTCGATTCGCGACTACGTGAACAACATTTGGAAACTAGAAGCGGTTAACCGTTAATTTCCAAATCGTTAAGACAAGCCAAGGCAACCGCCTTGGCTCTGTCACTTATGAAGATATTTTTAGACTAACATTTTGTTAGTCAAACCCTACAGGATGAAGGTTTGCAGTCCTTCGGAGAGAGCGATGAAAGAACAAAGTGCACTAAAACAAGTCGCTGAAATGGCGCGATTGGCTGATAGTTACGTCAGTGCTTGGGGAGACGAGGCGAAGGTTGAAGAAGATACCTTACGTCGTCTGCTTGCTTCCCTAGGTTACGACACGACAAATGATGAGACTTTGCTAAAGTCTGCAGAGAAAAAACATAAAAAAGACGTACTTGACCCAGTTCTAGTGCTACGCAGCGGAGAGCCAGTAGAAGTACCGTTATACCTAGGTACTAGCGCTCGTGAAAGCGAGTTTAGCTGGTCATTAACAACGGAAGAGGGTGAGGTTCTTGAAGGTTACCTACAGTCTCAAGTTGTTCGTGATGAGCGCGCTGAAGGCGGTCCTCTAGTATTTGCTCTACCAAGCAACCTACCTTGGGGTTACCACAAGCTAGAGATTTCGCGCAAACGCCGTAAATCTCCTTACTGCATGACACTGATTATCACACCTAAAGCATGTTATAAGCAGCCAGCAATGGATTCGGGCAAAAAAATGTGGGGCCCAAGTGTCCAGCTTTACACACTGCGCACACAGCACAACTGGGGTATCGGTGACTTCGGTGACCTAAAACAACTTGTTGCTGACATCGCTTCACGCGGTGGTGATTTTGTTGGCCTGAACCCAATCCACTCTCTATTCCCAGCGAACCCTGAAGGTGCGAGCCCATACAGCCCATCCTCTCGTCGTTGGTTGAACATCATGTACATCGACGTAAGCTCAGTGCCAGAGTTCTCTCTAAGTGCAGAAGCACAACAGAAAGTAGGCAGTGCAGAGTTCCAAAAACGTCTGCAAGAAGCGCGTGATGCACACTGGGTAAACTACTCAGAAGTATCAGTAATGAAGATGAGCGTTCTGCCACTTCTATTTGCTGAATTTAAGGCTCGTCACCTTGAGAAAGGCACAGACAGAGCGAAAGAATTTGAAGCGTTCGTTGCTGAGGGTGGCGATAGCCTTGTTCACCAGGCAGCGTTTGACGCACTGCACGCAGATTTGCACGCAGAAGACAGCAACGTTTGGGGCTGGCCAGTATTCCCAGAGAAATACCGCCGCTTTGAAAACAGCGCTGTTCAGAAATACATCAAAGAGAACCAAGATCAAGTTACTCTCTACATGTACCTACAGTGGGTTGCGGATACTCAAATCAATGAGGCGCAAACTCTGGCTGAAGAGAAGGGCATGTCAGTGGGCCTATACCGCGACCTAGCGGTAGGTGTTGCGGACTCAGGTTCTGAAACATGGGCAGACGATGGCAACCTCATTCTGGATGCAAGCATCGGTGCTCCACCAGATATTCTTGGTCCTCTTGGCCAAAACTGGGGTCTACCACCACTCAACCCTCAAGTGCTACAAGCAACAAGCTATGATGCCTACATCAAGCTGCTGCGCGCGAACATGAAGCACTGTGGTTCACTGCGTATTGACCACGTATTAGGCCTTCTACGCCTTTGGTGGATTCCTAAGGGTGAGAACGCGACGAACGGCGCTTACATCTACTACCCAGTAGAGGACATGCTAGCAATCCTAGCTCTAGAGTCGCACCGTCATGAGTGTTCAGTGATTGGTGAAGACTTGGGTACAGTACCTGATGAAATCGTTGGTATCTTGCGTGACGCTGGTGTTCACTCATACAAGGTGTTCTTCTTCGAAACATCGGAAGATGATGGCGGTTACATCTCACCAGCGCACTACGCTGATCAATCCATGTCTGCACTGTGTACGCACGATATGCCAACGCTACGTGGCTTCTGGCACTGTGATGACCTGAAAATGGGTCGTGAGTTAGGTCTATACCCGAACGAGCAGCAGCTAGAGGGCTTGTTCGCTGATCGCTTGAAGAGCAAACAGGGCATCCTGGATTCTGTTGCATGGCATGGTTACCTACCTGAAGGTGTCGGTCGTGATGCGCAGTACGTGCCAATGGATACGAGCCTTGCAGAGGCGCTTCAACTGCACGTTGCAGCGGGCTCTTCAACGCTATTGAGTGTACAGCTTGAAGATTGGCTCGAGATGGACAAGCCAGTGAATATTCCTGGTACTGTCGATGAGTACCCGAACTGGCGTCGTAAGCTGTCGATGAACCTTGATCAGATCTTTGGTCGCGACAACGTAAACCGTCTGGCTAAACGCCTAACGGAAGTACGTGCAGAGGCAAGCAAATAGGCTTTGTTGAACAGAAATTTCGGTTAGGTCACTCTAATGGTAGTATTAATTAGGTACACTGACTGAACGCTAATTTTAGACCCGCTTTTAGCGGGTCTTTTTTTTGTCCAAATTTGAATAAATACTCGAGTTTGCGGCACATTATAACAACGTAAAAAAGAACAAGGGCTTGCCACTACCATCGTAAACACTCTTTTGGGAAAAGTATTTACGTAGACCAAGGTAGAGCAGTATTAGGTCCTGTTCGACAGGTCTAGGAGAGAAAAAATTGAAGAGCGAAGGGCTTAAGGACATTGCGCTTGCATATAGTCAGTTAGAAGACGCATCGTATGCGGATCCATTTGCATTTATTGGACCGTTTCTAAGCGCAGAAGAGGGGAGTTTGCGCGTTTGGATGCCAGGGGCTAAAAGTGTAGAGGTTATCCTTGATGATGGCTCACGCTTGCCTATGGTGCGAGAAGAAGCGTCAGGCTTTATATTGCAGCAACCATTTGATCTTCACCTGCATCACTATCAATTAGCGGTTGATTGGGACGGCAACGAGCAAGTACTCGATGACCCATACCAATACCATTCACTGTATGCAGAGTTTGAAGAACTACACACACCAAAATCTATGTATCACCACCTAGGTGCTCAGTTTATTACGCTCGAGCGCGGTGGTGAGCAAATTTCAGGAACCCGTTTCCTCGTTTATGCACCGCATGCATCTGCATGTAGCGTCGTAGGTAACTTCAACCAGTGGGACGGCCGCCGCAACCCGATGCAGCGTCTTGACTACGGTATTTGGGGTATCTTCATCCCAGACCTTCCTGAAGGCTCCCAATATAAGTTTGAGATGAAAGGCCCTGATGGCAAAGGCTTACCGCACAAAGCGGATCCATGGGGTTTCCACTCAGAACAATATCCATCGTTTGCATCACTGACTTACGATCACAATCGTTACCAGTGGCAAGATAGCGATTGGCAGTCTCGCCCGATCACTGAAAAACGCAAAGAAGCGCTCTCATTCTATGAGTTGCACGCTGGTTCTTGGCGTCGTGATGAAAACGGAGACTTCCTCAATTATCGCGATCTTGCGGATCAACTGGTGCCATATTTGGTGGACCTGGGTTATACCCACGTCGAACTTATGCCAGTATCAGAGCACCCATTCTATGGGTCTTGGGGCTATCAACCGGTAGGCATGTTTGCACCAACCAGCCGTTTTGGCTCGCCAGACGACTTCAAATACTTCGTCGATGAGTGTCACAAAGCAGGTCTTGGTGTTGTACTGGACTGGGTACCGGCTCACTTCCCATCGGATGATCACGGATTAGCAAACTTCGACGGCACGCCTCTGTTCCATGATCCAGACCCTCGTCGTGGTTGGCACCAAGATTGGAACTCGTATATCTACGATCTTGGCCGTGAGCATGTGCGTCGATTTTTAGTTTCCAATGCACTTTACTGGTTCGAGCAGTTCCATATCGATGGTATTCGTGTTGATGCGGTAGCGTCGATGTTGTATCTCGACTATTCGCGCAGCCATGACCAATGGATTCCAAACATTGATGGTGGCCGTGAGAACTACGATGCGATTGCAACATTGAAGTGGATGAACGAAGAGGTGTACAAACACTTCCCGAATGCGATGACCATCGCAGAAGAATCAACGGCATTCCCAGGTGTTTCTGCACCAACGTTTGCTGGTGGTTTGGGCTTTGGCTTTAAGTGGAACATGGGTTGGATGCACGACAGTCTTTCTTACATTAAAGAAGACCCTGTTCATCGTAAATATCACCACAACACACTCACGTTCCCGCTCGTGTATGCGCACAGTGAGAACTATGTATTGTCGCTTTCTCACGACGAAGTGGTATACGGCAAAGGTTCGATCATTGACAAAATGCCAGGGGATGAGTGGCAGCAAACGGCAAACTGTCGTGCTTACTATGGCTACATGTATGGCCAGCCAGGTAAGAAGCTTAACTTCATGGGTGCAGAGCTTGGTCAAACGGCAGAGTGGAATCACGACGATCAACTGCAGTGGTTCTTGCTTGAGTTTGCTCGCCATAAAGGGATTCAAGACCTAACTCGTGATTTGAACTTACTGTACCGCAGTGAAAAAGCGCTTCACGAACTGGATGCTGACCCTAAAGGCTTTGAGTGGCGTTTACAAGACGAAGCAGACTTGAGCGTGATTGCTCACGAGCGCATCAGTGAAAACGGTGAACGTGTCTTAGTCATCAGCAACTTCACTCCGGTACCACATGCGACTTTCCGCTTGGGGATGCCAGTAGAAGGCACCTATGAGCTTGTGCTGAACACGGATGATACCAAGTATGATGGCAGTGGTTTCGATGTCGTGGCCAGTGCGGAGATAGAGCCTGTGAAATCCCAAGGTTTGAGTCAATCGATTGAGATTGCGCTTCCACCGCTATCGACACTGTTCTACAAGCTAAAGACTAAATAGTCAGTTAAATTAATAGACATCGCCCTTACTCGTTTGAGTAGGGGCGATTTTGTTTTTTTTGATAGGATGATTAATGACCAACAACCAACCGATCGAGTGCGTAATTTTTGATTGCGATGGGACACTGATTGATAGTGAAAAGCTCTGCCTTCAAGCGATATGTCAAACCATGGAAGAGCTCGATATTCACGTTGACTACCAATGGTTAAAAGAAAAGTTTCAAGGAATCAAAATCCACATCGTGTTTGATTATCTTCTAGAAAAAAATGGCAAGCGAGATGTGCAAGACCTTGAAGCGCTAATCACACGTTATCGCGAGCACTGTAATGCGCTATTTATACAACACCTCCAGCCCTTAGATGGCGTGCGTGACGTTATTGCAGAGCTCAATTCACGCGGGCTTGCTATGTGCATTGCCTCAAATGCCCCAATGGAAAAAATGGATGTGACACTGGCGATTACAGACCTAAGAAAAGAGTTTGAAGACCGAATTTATAGTGCCTTTGATGCTAAAGCATGGAAGCCTGACCCAAAGATGTTGCACTACGTTTTGGACAATATGGGCTTTGAGCCTCAGCAGTGTTTATTCATTGATGACTCAATGGCGGGTGTTGAAGCTGGGGTTAGAGCTCAAATCAAGACACTGTATTTTGCCCATGATGCTTCAGTGGATACAGAAAACCCGTTTGATGTGGATACAATTACCCATATTAGCGAGTGCTTAGACTACTTAGCTTAGAAAAATACCGCGCTTAGTCGGCGCGGTATTGCGATTTTTGCCAACGGATTAACTCGATTTACATTGTAAACAACTAGATGAGACCTAAGTTGGTGAGGATAAAAATACCGAGTGTGCAGGTAATGATAGAGGCGACGGTTGTCAATGCAATGACGTTGGCAGCGAGTGTCGAGTTACCTCCCATAGAGCGCGCCATCACATAGCTTGCTGCTGCTGTTGGTGCTGCGCTCATCATAAACAGTAGGCCCAGCTCAATATCACGATATCCGAAGAAGTAGCCCACGATAGTGACGACCAGCGGCGCAAGAATCAGCTTAATGGTTGCCGAGAACCAAGTCGGCTTTTGGTCGTGTTTAAGCGCACTGAGATTCAAAGACCCTCCGGTGCATAGTAGCGCCAAAGGCAGCGTCATATTGGCAAAGTAGCCGCCAGTATCCAACACCATGTTAGGGACAGGTATTTGTGCCACTTTGGCAAATACCCCACACATGATTCCAATAATGAGTGGGTTTTTGGTGATGTTCTTGAGCATGTCAGTTATCGTCGCCAAGCCACCTTTTCCACTGCCTTTTGGCGTCAGGATGAACACCGCTTGGATATTGTAGAGAATCGTCATGGTCGCGACGTAAAGTGCCGAAATTGCGATGCCTTCATCCCCATACAGTTTCGCCATGTAAGCCAGTGCGATAATCGCAGTATTCGCACGAAACCCTCCTTGTACGATGACGCCATGATCCGGATGTTTCGGTAACACCAGTTTGGTGAGAAAAATGGATGCGATAAAAACTATCGTATTGATGAACAGGCCAAAGAGGATCAGCATGCCACTGTCGGTCAGATCGAAATCGCCATTGACGATGCTAAGGAATAACATCGTTGGAAGGGTGATCTGAAACACCAGTTTTGAGGCACTCTCTATAAAGGCATCGTGAATCATACCAATACGCTTTAGGAAAACACCAAGTACCAACATTAAGCAGATGGGACCTGTGACAGAGGCGGAGAAGAGTAGCTGTTCGAGCATAGTTTATAGCAACCGAGTGATGATAACTTACGCTATTCTGGCATAGGTTTTTGTTAAAGAGTATGTATTTGTCATACAATTAAGCTTTGCTTGATCTAAATTAAAGCGATTTGCTTTATCAAAATAGATGTGTCGTAATTCACGCAATAAAAATGACAGCTCAACAGGCAAAAGGAAAATCGTCCATGAGCGACAAAATCTATTTCAATACCGGTAAGCAGTTTAATCTACGTCGTAGCATGGTGAATGTCACGACACGCTTACACCATACGCTTGCCCCAAATCATGCCAAAAAGACAGCGCAGAAGCTGTTTCTGACTCCCGCTCGCTCTGAGCCAAAGAATGCTGAGCCACAAGGCTTGATCAAGGCAAGTGTTGATTGCAACGAGGGTAGGCTAACGACTTACCAGTTAGGTACTGGGCCCCTATGGGTGTTGTCACACGGTTGGTCCGGTAGTGCCAGTCAGTTCTTTCCTCTCATGGAGTATATTGCGTCAAAAGGCTTTACAGCGCTAGCATACGACCATCCAGCCCACGGTAAGAGTGAAGGTGTCTTCGGCCATATCCCGGCATTTGTACGTGGCTTAGAGGCGATTTTAGATAGTGTTGATGAGGTCGCTGGTGTTATTGCTCATAGTATGGGTACGGCTTCCACTTTGGAGTGCCACCACGCGAAACTACAAAGTGTTCCACTGATCTTGATTGCTCCAGTGCTGAACTATGTAGAAAACTTGTTTGGTAGTGTTGCCCGTTCAGGCTACTCGATGCGCCTGTTTAACTCTGTCATCTCTGATCTTGAAGAGCAGTATCGCTACCCGTTGCAATCGGTTGACCCGTACCAAAAGCTTGCGGTTCGCTCTCCACAAACGATCATTGTGCATGATGAAAATGACAAGTTCGCCTCGTTTGAAGTGTCGCAAAAAGCGGCGAATGAGATGCCTAAAGTGAGCTTGGTGGCAACCCAAGGGCAAGGGCATGGCCGCGTAATGAATAGCAAGCAGGTTTTTGAGGCGTTTGATCAGGTCTCATAAGCTCGCCAAAAAATAAAGGGGTTCCCAAAAAGGAACCCCTTTTTGTATCTCTAAATCAACACTTTATTGAGCGTTGATGTAAGCCTTAAAGCGCGCTTGTGCGTCGGCATCGGCTTTGCTGTACCAGAAGTAGAGCATCTCTTCCGCTGTGCTAACGCCGTTCTCTGGCAGTTGTGCTGGCACTGGCTCTGGAAGTTGAGCTGGAACTGCACCAGTTTCAGGCAGTTGCGTTGGAATTGCAGCGGCTACACCAACAGCAGCAATGCCGCCAGCACGGTTGTAATCTTCAATTTCACGGATATAGTCGCGACCAATCTGCATGCCGTCTTTGATCAGCTGATCTTGAGTGACAGCGACGGCTTGGCCTGACTTATCAACGAGTTTCCACTCGAAGCTATCGATTTTCGATTTCGCATCACGCTCGTGACGGTAAGTTGGAAGATCAAACTTCAGCTCTTTGTTTGACGAGTCAAACTTAGCAATGGTTGCTTTGCTATCGATAATGATGCGCTCGTCACCTTTATCAAAATATGGGGAGTAGCGGAAAACCACTTGGTTTTCACCATCTGGCAGTGTCAACGTCTTAGTTGATGAAAAAAGGCTGCCGGATAGGTCCGCTTTTTCTTGGTTTACTGCCAGTACAGAAATAGTTTCTGGAACTTCGATTGTCACAGCCGCCATGCTGTGTGCGCTCACTGATAGGGCGATGATTGTCGCTAGAGAGTGAATACGTTTCATTACAATTATCCTAATTGAATGGTTTGACGAGCCAGCAAGGTTGCTGATTTGCAGTTAGATTGCCTAGCTATGTGTGAGATTGCAATAGGCGGATAGTCAGTAAGCACGAGTTTTTCCACTAAATTGACGCAATTTTATTTTTTACGGACTCAAGATTGCGCTTTGATTGAAACACGTACATTCCCCGAAGTGGTTTATTTAAAGTCTCTCGCAAAGGGCTTTAATTTTTTGCGTTAAAAATAAAGTCTCAGCAAATACTCTCCTCGATGCCAGCCCATGAGGCGCTGGGCAGTGAAATGAGTTTTTATTCAAGGAACACAAGGAATGAGAGATAACGCAATGAATCGTTTTACTTTCAAGATGGCTGCAATCGCAGCCGCTATCGTAGCAGGGAATGCGAGTGCTGCGCCCAGTGCGCCAAGCATTGATGTCTATGGTTCAAACAACTTACAGTTTTCAAAAATTGAGTTAGCGATGGAAACGACGTCGGGCTATCTCGATATGGTGAAGTATCATGAGCAAGCTGAGATAACGTTGAAGTTTAATCAGTGGAGTGGTGAGAGAGGAGAGACTTACAATATCTATTTTGATGGTAAGCAGGTAGCGACTGGCCCTATTACCAGCAGTCAAACCACAGCGAGTTTTCAATATGGTCAAGGGGGACGCTATCAACTCGAGATTGAAGCGTGTGATGCGACAGGGTGCAGCCGAAGTCGCCCTGCTGAGATTGTGGTCGCAGATACTGATGGTGCGCATCTAGCGCCACTGACGATGAACATTGACCCGAATAATGGTTCGTTCAACACCGACTCGAGTACCGTAGTGGGTACATACTTTGTCGAGTGGGGGATCTACGGACGAGACTATACGGTTGATAATCTACCCGCTGATAACCTCACTCACATTCTCTATGGTTTCATTCCCATTTGTGGGCCGAACGAGTCGGTGAAATCCGTCGGAGGTAATAGCTTTAATGCTCTGCAAACAGCCTGTCGAGGCGTACCTGATTACGAGGTTGTGATTCATGATCCGTGGGCTGCTTTTCAAAAAAGCTTCCCGCAAGCAGGGCATGAATATAGCACACCGATTAAAGGGAACTATGCCATGCTGATGGCTTTAAAGCAGCGCAATCCCGAGCTTAAGATCATCCCTTCGATTGGTGGGTGGACACTTTCTGACCCCTTCTTTGACTTTACCACTAAAGCGAATAGAGACACCTTTGTCGCTTCCGTGAAGCGCTTCTTAACCACTTGGAAGTTCTATGATGGTGTCGATATTGATTGGGAGTTCCCGGGCGGGGATGGCGCAGCTGCAGACTTGGGAGATCCAATCAATGATGGCCCAGCCTACATTGCTTTGATGCAAGAGCTGCGAGCGATGCTTGATGAGTTAGCACTAGAGACAGGCCGAGAGTACGAACTGACCTCTGCCATTGGGGTTGGCTACGACAAGATTGAAGATGTCGACTATGCCGACGCTGTGCAATACATGGATTACATCTTTGCTATGACTTACGACTTCTATGGTGGGTGGAATAATGTCGTAGGGCATCAAACGGCACTCTACTGTGGTTCATTCATGCGCCCAGGGCAGTGTGATGGTTCGGGCATTGATGAAAACGGTGAAGCGTATAAAGGCCCAGCATACACCACAGACAATGGTATCCAATTGCTTTTAGCGCAAGGCGTCCCGCCTGAAAAGCTGGTGGTTGGCACAGCAATGTATGGTCGAGGCTGGACGGGTGTCACACCTGAATCATTGAGTGATCCTAGCGAGCCGATGACCGGTGTTGGTGCTGGAAAACTCAAAGGCAGTACAGCTCAAGGAGTATGGGAAGACGGTGTGATTGATTACAAGGGCATAAAATCATTCATGCTAGGGGCTTCAAATACCGGAATTAATGGCTTTGAGTATGGCTATGATGAGCAAGCACAAGCACCATGGGTTTGGAATCGTACCACAGGCGATCTCATCACCTTTGACGATGAGCGTTCAGTAAAAGCAAAAGGGGCGTACGTTCGCAGCCTAGGACTTGCAGGGCTATTCTCATGGGAGATTGATGCGGATAATGGCGATATCCTTAATGCGATGCATGAGGGGTTAGCTGGCGGCACGACACCTTCTCTCAATCGAGCGCCAGTCGCTGACGCTGGTGGCATTCAAACAATTGAAGGAGCAGGGGTGGTAACACTTGATGGTAGTGCCTCTCGCGACAGTGATGGTCAGATAGTCAGTTATCAGTGGCACCAAGTCTTTGGTGCCTCTGTCATCCTGAGCAATGCAAGTTCAGCGGCGGCAAGTTTTGAGGTTAGTGCTGTTGAGCAGGAGAGTCAATTGGTGTTTGAGCTGACAGTAGTGGATGATCAAGGCGCAAGTGACACTGATAGTGTTGTCGTGATCTTGGCCCCTATCACCACAGAACCGACGAATACTCCTCCTGTTGCTCAGTTAACTGCACCGACCCTGGTTGAGGCTGGTACTAGCGTCGTCGTCGATGCTTCTGGTTCAACGGATGTCGATGGCGATGCATTAGCCTATTCGTGGCTGCTACCAGCAGGCATAAGTACGAGTGTGAACGGAGCATTAGTGACGTTCATCGCACCAGAATATACTCAAGACACAACCTTAACGATTGGTGTTGAGGTGAGTGATGGTCAGGCAGTAAGCTCTCGCACTGTCGATATTACCGTTAAAGCGGCTAGCACTGGTGGAGCACCCTGCGATAACTTGTGGGATACAGATAAAGTCTACACTGGCGGCGATCAAGTCACCTGGGCAAACCAAGTATGGCAAGCGAAATGGTGGACTCTCGGTGAAGATCCAAGTCAGTCAGGCCAATGGGGCGTGTGGAAGTTGGTGAGCGATGCGAGTTGTGTGACTCAATAAGTTGAACAGTGAGTGAATCGAAGGGCTGTTATCTGTGAAGGTGACAGCTCTTTTTTACGGAGCTGGGTGGTCAATAGACTGCAAGCACTTTAAGTCCTTGAACGTTTTGGTAATCGTGTACATATCTAGCATCACAGTTACCGACACCGAGTATGCTAGACCACTATATTTATCATGCTGAGTTTATCTTAGTATCTAGCCAAGAGGTCGATACACTACAGCCGTGTCATAAATAGATTCTGCGCCAAGTTTTGAATGGTCGTATCTTTGAAGGTGATAAACAAGGTTTTGCCCCTTTTCTGTTCTTCCCATGGCCGTGACATACTTCACCGAAAGTTCAGAGGCTGAGTGTCACCACCGAACGTCTGCTGCATCTCCCCAAACGGTTTTCCGCTCAGTTCAATCCTCCATTCCCAAATGATGGCACTTGTCTCCGCCGCACTATTTCTTTAAGCAAATCAGGCCTGCCAACCTAAGCTGAGCAGACCTGATGTTTGATTGAAGGACTATTTGTTGTCTAAGCGAACAAACATCATGGTCAGGACAAATGACAGAGCAAACACGCCAATCACACCCATCACAGCTTGAACAAAGTTCTGTGTGCCGCTCGCTAGGTACGCAGGAAGACTGAATACTGACGATAGAATGTAACTTGTTAGGTGCGTATCGATAGTTACTGAGATTGCGCCCATAATACCGGTTGCCAAGCTCGCCATGAACAGCGCTTTGGTGTATTTAGTCAGCGTACCGAACAGTGCTGGCTCAGTAATACCTAGAATCGCTGTTACGCCAGAACCTACCGTCATCGAAGACTGTTCTTTAGACACACTGTTGCGCTGCTTGTACCAAATCGCCATCGTCGCACCAGCAATTGCGAGATTACCCAGGCACATGATTGGCATTAACAGGTCTTTTCCGTAAAGCGCAAAGTTATTTAGGCTGATTGGAGTCATGCTGTGGTGAATACCAAACACAATCGTAATTGGACGAGTTAAGCCGAACACAAAACCAGTCAAAGTTGGGGAGATTTCTAGTAGGGAGCTAACCACCCAGCCAGCACCATTACTTACCCACATGCCAGCAGGCGCAACCAGAGAAAGGACAAGAGTTGATGTGACGGTAAAGGCTAGCAGTGGCGTAAATACCGGTTTAGCTGAGCTCGGAACCAGCTTATCCACGATCGGAGTGATCTTAGATAGCACCCAGATCGCAAGGATCGCTGGCACAATCGCACCACCGTAGTTCATTAGCTCAATCGGCACCACTCCAAATACATTAAGCTCAGCTTTGCTGCCTGCATCAGACAGTAAGGCAGCCTTTTCTACTAGCTTTGGAGACATCATTGCCGCCGCCACCGCCAATGCAATGTACTCATTCACTTTGAACACTTTGGCTGCTGAGAACGAAACCAGCATAGGCAAAAAGAAGAACACAGCCACAGAGATAGAGCGATAGAAGAACACAGTATCGGAAGATTCCGAAATCACATTGGTCGCAATAAGCCCTGATAATAGACCCATCAACATACCTGCACCGGCAATTGCAGGAACGACCGGACCAAAGATACCTGCGACGATGCGCATTGCGTTTTGGAACAGTTTACCTTTCTCCTGTTCCATCTCCGCGTCTTCTGGCTCTGCACCTGCACCGGATAGCGCTAGGTACCATTTCTCGACTTCAACGCCGATGATCACCTGAGTTTGACCTTGTGCGAGAACCACCCCCTTTACGCCCTGAATGGCTTCGAGTTTTTCTTTATTTGCTTTTGACTCATCGACCAATTTAAAACGCAGTCGAGTCATACAGTGAGTGATGCTTGCGATGTTTTCGTTACCGCCAAGGGCAGCAACCAGTTCTTGTAATTTCATGCTAAAGCTGTCTGCTTTCCCTGGCGAATTATCGCCGATAGCCATGTTAGTTTCTGTCAATTGCATCATACATTCCTATGTGCTGGTCTGCTCATTTACTGAGATAATCTTAGCGACTGAGCGTTTTTATCCAATCGACAAAACAGTGATGAAACTCACATTAAGACAGCTAAAAAATTAATTTTAGCCGTTTTTTAGCAACTGGTTCGTTTTTTTATCCTAATTCGAAACAGGAACGAACCAGTTCATTTTTAATATGATTTACCGCTTGAAATCTACATCCTTTCACGCTTATATAAAATAAATACTGTTGACCGAGCTAGTTTTAAAGTGAATGAAAATATTATTTCAAATATTGAGTGTGTGATAACCAAGCCTGACCGACACAATCTGATTGCCGTTATTGTGGAAACGGAATCAGGAATGAAAGGTTTTGGTTGTGCGACTTTCCAGCAGCGACCATTGGCGGTAAAAACAATGGTTGATGAATATCTCAAACCGTTATTAATGGGTAAAGACGCCAATAATATTGAAGATCTGTGGCAAATGATGATGGTTAACGCTTATTGGCGTAATGGTCCAGTAATCAATAATGCTATTTCAGGCGTTGATATGGCGCTGTGGGATATTAAAGCGAAATTAGCCAACATGCCGCTACATCAATTATTTGGTGGTAAAGCTCGAGATGCTATTCAGGTCTATACCCATGCAACAAGCGATACAATGGAAGGGCTGTATGAGCAGGTCGAAGAATACCTCGCGCAGGGTTACAAACATATTCGCTGCCAGTTAGGTTTTTATGGTGGTGTACCAGAAAACATCCACACGGCAAATAACCCAACTGAAGGATCTTACTACGACCAAGACCAGTATATGGAAAACACGGTTGGGATGTTCAAATGCTTGCGTGAAAAGTATGGCAATCAATTCCACATTCTTCACGATGTTCATGAACGCCTGTTCCCAAATCAAGCAATTCAATTTGCCAAACGAGTAGAACAGTACACGCCATACTTTATTGAAGATATATTGCCGCCAAACCAAACTGAGTGGCTGGATAATCTTCGCAGTCAAACCAGTGTTTCACTAGCGTTAGGGGAGTTATTTAACAACCCTGAAGAGTGGAAACAGCTGATCATTAATCACCGTATCGACTTCATTCGATGTCATGTCTCTCAGATTGGGGGGATTACTCCGGCATTGAAACTGGGTCACCTATGCCAAAGCTTTGGAGTGCGCATTGCGTGGCACTGCCCACCAGATATGACACCAATCGGCGCAGCAGTGAATACTCACTTAAACGTGCACCTACATAACGCTGCGATTCAAGAGCACGTCGAATATAATGCTAATACACAAGTGGTATTCCCTAATGCTGCCGAGCCTGTCAATGGTTATTTGTACGCATCAGAGCTGCCGGGGATCGGGGTTGAAATGAATCAAGAGGCTGCACAAGACTTCCCTGTCACTTATCGCCCACACGAGTGGACTCAGAGCCGACTGCCTGATGGTACTATTCATACACCATAACGTTCGACCTACTCTATCTAAAGAGAAAAACGACCGCTAATCGCGGTCGTTTTGATCTCGGTAATTCAAACTCTCAGGATTAAACTTGGTGTGGTAGGTACACTGGTAGTTGATATCAATAATGTCACTGATGACAAACACTTCACCAGACGTGAGGAAACCACGGTTGGTGATGTTCATTGCTGAACTCGAACGTTTACATCCCAACAAGTCTGCGTCGTCCTTTGAAACACTGATTGCTTGGTAGGTCGTGAGGTAGCTATCGATTTCCAACCCTAACGAAAGTGCATGCTTCTGAAGAGAGCTTTCGATAATAGTATCGTTTACCACTGGGAATAATTTCACGGGTAACCTCGCGTCTTCAATTTGGGTGACTTTGCCTTGAATTAACCTTAAGCGTTTCACATTCCAAATATATTCATCTTCTTCAATCGAGAATACTTGCACTTCATGTATGGTCGGTAATCTCTTATTCAATTTTATTTTCTTATAAGAAATTTCACCAAATTTATTCTCAGTTACCGAGTTGTATATTAATGGTGAATCTACACTCGACGTATTTACATAATACCCCGATCCTGCTTTAGATTTAACCATACCAATTGCTTCAAGTTTAGACATTGCCTTTCTCACCGAGAAGCGGGAAATATCGTATTTTTCAGCTAATTCCCTTTCTGAGGGTAGTTTGACATCAATAATATTTTGGCAGATCTTACTGATTATGTCTTGAACAAGTTCTTGGTACTTTTTCATGGAGCGCTTAGTGTTTGGCGATTCATTATAATCTAACGTATCTCTACCACTTTCTCCATGAACCAAGCAAAAATATCGGCTTAGTTCAGATGACCAACCCATGATGAGCTGCCCATTTAATTGATGGTTTGCTTGCACTTTTGCTAGAGAATCGCTGGCACAACTAAGAACGTAACCCCCATAACTACCATAGTGGATAGGGAAACTTGGCTAGTTACACGTAGGCTGGCCACAGACTTACAGCACTTGAAGTAACTCGAAAAGTTAGAGTGTCCCAATAGTCTTAACTCAGTTTTGTCCAAAAAAGTTCTAGGTGAAGTCGATATGTGGGTAAGCAAAAATGGTAGATAGTGTTCAGCCTACTCAAAATGAGGAGCTGAGTAGCTAGGTTGTCTATCGCATCCTCCATGATTTCGGCAAAGTCATTGTTTGTAACGTTGTTGAATTCAGAGAAACCGAATCGATTTGCCAAGCCCATGTTACGGCTCATTGATGGGATTGTTGGCATTTCCTTTTGGGCATCGCGCAACTCTATGGGAGATCAAACACAAAAAAGGCAGGTAAATCACTCTACCTGCCTTCCATCATCCTAAATTTTCGCGTTCACCCAGCAGCGTGAACGCCAGCGATAAGCCATGATAATTCCGCGTACCCACTCATCGAGTGCGGTTGCCATCCATGCGCCGATAACGCCGTAGCCCCAGTGAATGCCCAAGATGTAGCTCATTGTTACGCTTAAGCCCCACATGCTGAGCACGCCCATTTGCACTGGGAATTTCACATCGCCCGCGCCTTTCAGAGCTGAGATATAAATCAGGTTAAATACACGACCACCTTCCAAGATGATTGAACCTAAAAGCAGCGATGATGCAAGCATCAAAATATCTGGCTGATCGGTGAAAATTGGCAAGATAAGGTCGCGATTAAAGTAGAAAATCATCGTCATCGAGACGGACACAGCAAAACCAACAAAGAAGTATTGGTGCACTTTCTTATAAATCGAGTCAACCCAGCCACGGCCAATGTAATAACCCGCTTGAATTTGCGATGCTTGGCCTACCGCCAGTGCAAAGGCGAAAGAGAAGCGCGCGATATTCTGAGCATAGGTGAATGCGGCAAGCGATGAAGTGCCCATCTGCACAACGAAGTAGACGATGCAGATTTGTGCCATGTTATAAGACAGCACTTCACCACCGTTCATCCCACCGATCTTAAGAATACTCTTGTAGATCGACTTTGGTACCTCTTTGCCCTTACGCAGTGGCAGTTCAATCGAGCTGCGCATCACAATCACTATCAATAGCAGTGTACCAATGACCTGGCTCACCACCGTTGCCACAGCAACCCCTTCAACGCCATAAACCGGCAAGCCGAATGGTTGATAGAGAGCCACATAGTTACCCGCAACGTTGAGCACACCGCTGATTAGATTCACGACCATCGGCGAGCGAGAAAAGCCGTGGCTACGCAGAATGGTTGTCAATACGATGCCGATAGTGACGTTAAACGTCATCACGCCACTGATGAGTAGATACTCTTCCGCGTACTGTTCTACTTGCGCTTCTAGTCCATACAGAGGTAGGAAATAGAGCGCGACAATAAGCGCTAGCACACTCAAAAAAGCACCCACAGCAAAGGATAGCCAAACACTCGCTACTCCAACATGGGTTGAGTCTGCTGTTCGTCCCTCACCGTTGTAGCGTGCGATTAAGATCCCGGTACCGCTGCTGACAAATGTGGAGACGATGATTAAGAAAAACGTTATCTGAGTAATCACCCCAACCGCAGATACGGCTTTATCGGAGTAGCCACTCAGCATGAATACATCGCTGGTCCCTAGCGCAGTACGTAATAGAATTTCGATAAGAATCGGCCATGCCAAGGCGACAATGGACATTCTTTTATCGAGGTTTTGACCTTTTGACATCAATTTCTACTCGAAGCACTAATAATTGAAAAAACGCGGCAATATACTCGATCTCATTGAGTGATGCTATGACTATTTTATACACAATTAACAATAGTGATTGGCCGAGGTGATCAACGTTTACACTAGAAGCACAAGTAGTGATTGGTATAAGGGGTTTTGATAGTTTTTAACTATTGAATTGAGAGTGTATACCCATTTCTCTCGTGTCATTGATAGGCATAGACTATACACAACGAAACGAATTTGCCTGACAAAACATAAGGGGCTTGATATGACTAAGAACTTTATCGGACTTGACCAACAACAATCTGAGCAACTAGCCCATGAGCTAAATTCACTGTTGGCTCACTACCAAGTGCTTTACATGAATGCACGTGGCTATCATTGGAATATTAAAGGTGAAGCTTTCTTTGAATTGCACGTCAAGTTCGAAGAAATCTACACAGATTTACAAACGAAAATCGACGAAATCGCTGAGCGTATTTTGACCCTAGGTCATACGCCCGATCATGCTTTCACGCGCTATCTAGAGGTGAGCTCAATTGCTGAGCATCAAAATGCGACGCAAGGGAAAGATTGCGTCACTGGCCTGGTTAACGGCTTTACTCAACTTCTTGTGAAACAGCGTGACATCTTGGAGCAAGCAGGAGAAGCGGCAGATGAGGGTACGGCAGCGCTGATGGGGGACTATATCCGCGAGCAAGAGAAGCTGATGTGGATGTTGAACGCTTACTTGCAGTAACAGAGCTAAGTTAGATTGAATCTAAGGTTAGAAGGGGCTTGAAGCCCCTTTTTTGCTCCCTACTTTTATTATGGCTCACGTTGAGAAAGGTACTCGTGACGATATTGCTTGGGCGTCATCTTCATTTGGCGCTTAAATGCTCGGGTAAAATGTGCAGAATCGGAGTAACCCATTTTGCTGGCGATCGTTGTGATGGTGAACTCGGGATTGTGTAGCAGCTTTAACGTCTCTTCTAGCACCATGTCTTCAATCAGCTTTTTATAGGTGACGCCTTCGGCATCGAGTCGACGCTGAATCGTTCTAACATGTAAGTTGAGTATTTCTGAGGCCCATTTTATCGATAGCTTTCCCATCGAGAGGTAGGGTTTTATAACCAGCTTAAACACAGAAAGGAAGGTGCTTTCTTGCTCTAGTAGCGCGTTGTCACTCGCGGTTTTTTCTAATGGAGGCAGTTTGACTGTCGCTTGCATAAATTTGTCTGGTATAGAAAATGCCGTCACCGGACGTTGTGCATAGAACTGAGCATTACCCATCTCGGGAAGAGCCTTGAAGTCATCGATACTCTTAGCTTGAACCCCAACTTCTTCCGCTTTCCACTCTTTGCCCACAAGCGCAAGCAGTAGCTCATTCATAAAAATAACAGAGAATATCTCACTATAGTGGAACCAGAAGTCGTGACTAAACGCTTTTTCCCTGATTAGCCACCAACGTCCTCCTGCCTGTTGAATAGAGACTTTGGCGGCGGATGAGACACCCGGCAGATATTCGCAGAACTGACTTAGTGCATTATGGACGGTGGTGGGCGCATCCAATTTGGCAAGAAAACGCGGTACATACGTTTTCTTACACGCTAGCCAGATATTGATGGCAAAATCTTGTTGTGAAACTTCGTTACCCAGTATGGTGATCAAGTTCTTGATGGTGGATTCTGGCAGGTATTGATAGTTCGCATCGTCGTGTTTGATGGTGTTGGGTATGCGTGCCTCACGAAGGAGTTGATAGAGGTCTTTATTAATGTCCTTGAATAGGTCAATAAAGAACTCAACGTCTTCTTTTTTGACAATCGCAATGTCTTCGCTCACTTTGCTCATGCTAAACCACCGCTCCCTATGAGGTGAGTTATATAACCCTATGTTTTATATAGTAGAGCTTTCTAGAGTTGAGCGAAAGGAAAGCGGCAGAAACAGAGGCGCTAGTAACTCACTTTCTTGCGCAGTGATTTGGTAGTACCAGCGCGCTTTTTGGAGTCTAGACGTTTACGTTGTGAACTTTTGGTTGGTTTGGTTGGTCTGCGTTTTTTCTGTACTACCATAGCTGCCCAAATCAGCTCTTTGAGTCGGTTCAGCGCATCTTCCTTGTTCTGTTCCTGAGTTCGAAACTGCTGCGCCTTGATAATGATGACCCCTTCCTTGTTGATGCGCGAGTCAGAGAGCGCTAATAGACGCTGTTTGTACACATCGGGCAGGGCTGAGCGTTTGATGTCAAAGCGTAAATGGATCGCGCTCGATACTTTATTTACATTTTGCCCGCCAGCCCCCATCGCTCTGATGGCAGAGAGTTCAATTTCCCATTCATTGATAGTGACAGTGTTGGAAAGCTTTATCATGATTCGTCTTATTTACTTGAGTTGGGTTGAGTTTAGAGTAGATGTAAGGCCTTGGCTATGGTCAGGTTTGTTTGTTGAGCCTGTTTTATCTATACAAAGTGCGCTGCACATCATCTTTTACACTGTAAATAAGATTAGAAAATGTGGGCAGGAATTTGTCGCTTTGATGAGTTGATTTGCATCAACATAATGAAGCCTTTACCCAATAGGGTGATGTGAAAATGACATCAGGTTGCTAGCATGGTGGTAGTTTGACTCTACTAGCAACCCTCATGACCAAAAACCTCAACAAAGTCCTTCTTGATATTGCTTTAAACCTAAGTTCTAGCCTCGATAGCGACGCACAATACCAATACCTCATCGATGGTATTAACCAAGTCTTTCCTTGTGATGCCAGTGCACTTTTCATTCTCGACCAAGACGGTTTCCTTATGCCTGTGGCGGTGCAGGGCTTGAGTAGTAGTGTGTTGGGGCGACGCTTTTTCCCTAAAGCTCATCCGAGATTAGAAACCATTATGCAAAGTGACCTGCCTGTGCGTTTTGGTGCGGATTGTGATTTGCCTGACCCGTTCAGTGGTTTGTTGCTAAGTGAAGAGGTTGAGCTTGATGTCCATGATTGCTTGGGTTGCAGCTTGTATGTTGAAGGGCAACTTGTGGGCGTCTTGACGCTCGACTCATTAACTGTTGGAGCTTTTGATGCCATTGAATCAGTGACTATTGAGACATTTGCGGCGTTAGCGGCCGCCACACTGCGTAACATTGGTCAAGTTAAGGCGTTGAAAGCCCAGAATAACAAGCAGAAAAGTGTCACTCAAACCTTGATTCAGCAGGCGCGTTCTATGCAAGGTGAGTTGATTGGTTTGAGCCCTCAAATTCAACAGCTAAGGCATAACATTGTGACTGTTGCTAACTCGGACTATGCCGTGTTGATAACGGGCGAGACGGGCACTGGTAAAGAGCTGGTGGCACACCGTTTACATGCCCAATCGAGTCGTAGTGATAAGCCGATGATTTATGTCAATTGCGCGGCCTTGCCGGAGGGGGTGGCAGAAAGTGAGCTGTTCGGTCATGTTAAAGGGGCGTTTACCGGTGCGAATAGTTCACGAGCAGGTAAGTTTGAGCTGGCCGATGGTGGCACTATTTTCCTTGATGAGCTCGGTGAGCTCCCCCTCATCTTACAAGCCAAGTTATTGCGGGTTATTCAACAGGGCGAACTACAGCGTGTAGGTAGTGATAAGCACTTGTTGGTTAATGTACGGATTATTGCCGCCACTAACCGTAGGTTAGATAAAGAGGTCGAAGAGGGCCGATTTAGAGCCGATCTCTATCACCGACTGAACGTCTTTCCTATTTCGGTGCCGCCATTGCGTTGTCGAGAAGGGGACATTCCTGTGTTAGCGGGTTATCTGTTGGAAAAAGTGAGAAATCAGTTCCATGTGCCGAATCTCCACATTCACCCGAAAGCGCTTTCTTCATTAGAGTCGCAGCAGTGGCCGGGTAATGTCCGAGAGTTAGAGCATACATTGACGCGAGCGGCACTGCGTGCGATTCAGGCGGGAGAAACGATGATCCGTCACCAGTATCTTGGTGGGGTTGAGCTGGTTGATGTTAAAAACACAACGGACTATTTACCTAATGAAAGCCAACCAATGCGCGGGCTGGTTGAGCAGTATCAGAAAGACCTCATTGCACATGCTCTTGAAAAATCGGATGGAACTTGGTCAAAAGCGGCTGAATTTCTACAAATGGACCGAGGTAACCTATATCGAATGGGTAAGAAGCTTGGTGTGAGTTAGAAGAGTATGTTGTCAATTGTACATCGAAAGCGTTGTTTTTTTTACATCTTCGGCATTTGCGAATTGATGTTTTCTTCAATAAAAGCAGTTACTTAGATTTTGGCACGGCACGTGCAATACCAGTATTAACAAAAATAGCGGACCACCCCGCAAAATTGCTTAGACTGGAGAAGCGCAATGTTCTGTATTCAATGTGAACAGACTATTCAAACCCCAACGGTTAAAGGGTGTTCTTTCGCACAAGGTATGTGCGGCAAGACCTCGGAAGTATCTGACCTACAAGATGTTCTTGTGTATACCCTTCAAGGGGTTTCTTACTGGGCACAGCAGGCGGCTCAATTTGATATTGTCGATGACGAAATCAATCAATGGGCGCCTAAAGCCTTCTTCTCGACACTGACTAACGTTAACTTTGACCCTGAACGTATTTTAGATTTCACAGCGAAAGCAGCTGCATTTAAGTCTCGTCTAAAAGAGCAAACTCTGGCAGCGGCTAAGTTGGCGGATCAAGCCTTGGCGGATACCCCAGCGGTTGCTGAATTCCAACTGCCAGAGAGCGCTGAGGCGATCTTGGCTTTTGCTCCTCAAGTGGCGGTTAACCGCGGTTACGAGACAATCAGTGAAGATGTTATTGGCCTTCGCTTGTTGTGCTTGTATGGCCTAAAAGGTGCAGCAGCCTATATGGAGCATGCGCGCGTACTAGAGCAGACCAGCAATGATATTTACGCTGAGTATCACCAAATCATGGCTTGGTTGGGCACTGACCCTCAAGATCTCAATGCGCTGCTAGAGTGCTCGATGCAAATTGGTCTAATGAACTACAAGGTCATGGAGATGCTGGATCACGGTGAAACTAAGACTTTTGGTCACCCAGAGCCAACACAGGTCAATGTGAAGCCAGTGAAAGGGAAATGTATCTTGGTTTCAGGTCACGACTTGCACGATCTAGAGAAAATCCTCCAGCAAACTGAAGGTAAGGGCATCAACGTCTATACCAACGGTGAAATGCTGCCAGCACACGGCTACCCAGAATTGAACAAATATCCGCACTTAGTGGGCAACTATGGCAGCGCATGGCAAAACCAGCAAAAAGAGTTTGCTAACTTCCCCGGTGCAATAGTGATGACTTCAAACTGTCTATTGAACCCGAATATCGGCCAATACGCTGACAGACTGTTTACTCGTAGCATCGTAGGTTGGCCAGGTGTAGCGCATATTGAAGGAGACGACTTCAGTCAAGTGATCGAATGTGCTCAAGCGCTAGCAGGTTTCCAGCACAATGAAATCGAGCACATGATTACGGTTGGCTTTGGTCGTAACGCGCTAATGAACGCAGCACCAGCGGTTGTTGAGCAAGTGAAAGCGGGCAATATTAAGCATTTCTTCTTAGTGGGTGGCTGTGATGGCGATAAGGCTGAGCGTAGCTACTACACTGATTTCACAGCAAGCACACCTGAAGATTCACTTATCCTGACCTTGGCATGTGGTAAGTTCCGTTTTAATAAAAATGAGTTTGGTGATATTAACGGTATCCCTCGCCTGCTTGATGTTGGTCAGTGTAACGATGCTTACTCGGCTATCCAGTTAGCTATCGCCTTATCGCAAGAGTTCGATTGTGATATCAATGAGCTGCCATTAACTTTGGTACTGTCTTGGTTTGAACAAAAAGCAATTGTTATCCTACTGACACTGTTTGCCTTGGGTGTGAAGGGCATTTATACCGGTCCGACGGCCCCTGCGTTCTTGACAGACAACCTCATCAAGATCATTCAAGATAAGTTTGACATGCGCAGCATTACTAACGTCGAAGACGATCTAAAAACGATTCTTGCCGCCTAACCATTGATAGCCCAATCTTCGTGAGATTGGGCTTTTACCGAGTCCTTACCATGTTCAGTGAATGGAATAATAACCAGCCCCTGTTGTTGCAATGCGTCGATAAGTGGCAGGAAACAGCAGATACGGTCAGCATTAAGCTGGTCTACCCTCAATCTCCCGATACCCCTTTTAACTTCAAGCCAGGGCAGTTCATCTCTCTCGGTTTAGAGTTAAATGGAAAAATGGAGTATCGCGCCTATTCAATCAGCTCAATGCCTGGGGAGTGCTTTCTTAAGCTCACTATCAAGCTCGTGCCTGATGGTTTGGTTTCTACTTATTTTGTTGAGCAGTTAGTCACAGGTGAACGACTTTCAGCACTAGCGCCGACAGGGCCATTTAATCATGTCGACTGTGTAGCAAAGCCTAAAGTGTTAATGTTAAGTGCGGGTTGTGGTATCACTCCAGTGATGTCAATGGCTAAAACTTGGCTACGTGACAAAGCGCAAGTGGATATGACATTTATCCACATGGCGAAAACGCCGGAACAGACGATTTATTTAGAGGAGTTAGAGCTCCTCGACAATCAGCACTCTAACTTTAACCTGCAACTATTGTTGAAAGACAATCGTGGTACTCGTCATGCGCAAGGGCGTCTTGATAAGGACTGGCTGAAGTCTCTGTGCCCAGATATTGCTGAACGAACGGTGTATTTGTGCGGCCCAGCGCAATTTATGCAAGATATGGCTCAGTTTGCCGAAGAATTGGGTGTTGCTGCGGATGACTTTTTCCAAGAAAGTTTTACGCCAACACAAGCAGAAGCTTTGCCTGATGCCAGTGGTGTTGTGCAGTTTGACGTGCCGGCGTTTGGTGTGGCTAAAAAAGTGGCACAAGGTGCGATATTGGCTGATGTGCTAGAAGAGAGCGGTGTGCCGATCATCATTGCTTGTCGAAGCGGTATGTGTGGTTCGTGCAAATGCCAAGTCACTAAAGGTGAAGTCATTCGCACCAGCACCGAAACTCTGACAGAAGAAGAGATCGCACAAGGTTATACATTGGCTTGCTCTTCTCAAATTCAGAGCGACGTAGAAGTTGCCCTTTAGTTAAGTAATAGGCAGAACTAAAAACTCTGCCTACCCTTTTCTCGTCGATCCATCGCCAAGTCTAACTCGTACCTTACAAACTCCTGCTATCTTTAAATAACTCATTCGAGCAGCAAAAGGGATCACTATGAATAGATTTATCGTGGCGTTTGGGATGGTATTCGCTCTTTCCGCTTGTGAAGATTCAGCGAAAGCGATTGATGAGGCAAAAGAGTCTGCCACTCAGCTTGTGGGTGATATGCAAGAGAAGGTGGAGTCTTTTGATATGGAGAGTCTCAATCTAGATCAGTTCGGAAGTGCAGGGGAGCAGGTTGAGGCCCTTACCGCCTCTGTACAAGAGGTGCTTAACACCGATTTTAGTGACATGGAAGCGGTGGCAGCCGTCAAAGATAAGCTAGCGAATGCGTACAGCTGTCTGGTGGCTTCAACATCGGATGTCACTGCACAGGGTGTGATTGATAAGCTGCTGGCGTCAATTCAAAACGAGCAGGCCGCAGATGTGATTGAAGAGGGTGTCGAGCAGGGTGAAGAGTCGACAGAGTGCTCTATGTAAATTGAATGTTTAGCAATAATCGTAAAAGTGCTGGCGAAGGTCGGCACTTTTTTTATGCCAAAAATCCGATTGCTTATCGGATGCGTATAGATTCGGTAAGTTTATTCGCAAGGAGATAAGCATGAGCATTGATGCGGCGGAGACCTCAAGAATTATTGAGATGGCATGGGAAGATCGGACGCCCTTTGAGGCGATAGAGGCTCAGTTTGGTATGGACGAGCGCAGTGTAATTCAGTTTATGCGACTGAATCTCAAACCGAGAAGTTTTAAGCTTTGGCGCAGCCGAGTATCAGGTAGAAGAACGAAACACAACAAAATGCGCTTGTCTGATGTGGTAAGAGGCTACTGTCCGACACAATATAAACATCGCTAAATGAGGTCAGCATGAACAGAATCAACCCAAAGAAGTTACTTCATAGCAAATGGACGGCAGTGGAGCCGCAAAACAGGGAAAAACACTTTATGGTGACGGAGGTTGACTATGATGAGGAAGGGAAAGTGGTGCTGTGTATCTTGGAAGCAGTGCTGTCTGATCGTGAATATTCGATTGACTGGACGCAACTAAAGAGCCGAGATAACTGGCTACAGGGTTGGAAATAGGGACGCGCACCTTGTCTAAAGTGACGGGCGTCCCTTTAGACTTTCTTATACTTTGGCGGTACTCACTTCATCGACCAAGTAGAGAATGGATTGGTAAGGCACACCACTATGGTGGGATAGGCCTATTTCACACGTACGACTGTTGCTAAATCCGCGCGTCACCTCTTTAGGTACTTGCTCCCTGAGAGGGGTAAGCGCGTTGTTGTTGAGTTCCGGTGTGGTGAATCCCTTATCTCCCGCCCAGCCACAACACTCTATGTGCTCTGGAACGATCACATGGCTTACACAGCGGTTGGCGAGGCTAAGCATGTCATTGACGAGCCCCATCTTTCGAGCGCTGCAGGTTATGTGTAGCAGTACGCTCTCATTTTTTGGGGTAATCTCCAGCTCAGAGAGCAAGAATTGATTCACAAACCCCACCGGCTCGAATATGTTCAATGGGCGCGTAAACTGCTCTTTTGAGCGCTTGGAGCAGGGGCTGGTATCCATCAATATTGGGTATCTTCCTTGATCGCTTGCCTGCCACAATTGCGCTTCGAGTTGCTGCGATTTCGATTGTGCGATGTCGATCATTCCTTTGCTGTCATAAGGCATACCACAACACAATTCACTGAGCTGCTGTGGGATGATGATGTGATAGCCAGCTTTCTCTAGAAGCGATAAGGTCACTTGGGTAAGTGGACGTTGGTCTTGGGCATCCGTTTGCTGCCCCATGCTACGACTGGCACAGGAGGGCATATAGACAACCCTCTTCTCAGTGTCTTCCTGATGCTGATTAACGAGATGATTAGTGATGATGTGATGATTGGCCTGTGGCGTCTCTTTTAGCCAGCCCGGCGTGCGGTTACCCGTCCATTTCCTTAATCCATTGATCGTGCTGTCCATGCGTTTATCGCCTATCAGGCGTGTCAATACTCTGTTGATTTTCAGTCCAGTGGTGACCAGCTTTGTTGTCGCAGAGAAGTGCTGTGCTGTCCATCGGGCAATCGGTTGAAACTTTTGGTATTGGTCTTGACGCAACTGCTTCATGAGATCGCCGGTATTGATCCCAACTGGGCAGCGCTCGGCACACAACCCAGTGGCTGCACAGGTGTCTACTCCCTGATATTGAAAGGTCTTTTCCAGTTGAGTAGTTTCGTCGTTTTTCCGCTTACGCTCAGAGAGCTCTCGATAGAGGACGATACGCTGACGCGGTGTTAGCGTCAGGCCTTTCGATGGGCATACAGGCTCACAGAAACCGCATTCGATACAGCGATCAACAATGTCATCTGCTTGAGGCATAGGTTTGAGGTTTTTTAGGTGTGCTTGATCATCTGAGTTGATAATGACACCAGGATTAAGCAGCCCGTTGGGGTCGAAAATGCGTTTGATTTGCTGCATAAGCTGATAACCGTCTTGACCCCACTCCAGTTCGACATAGGGAGACATGTTGCGTCCCGTGCCGTGTTCCGCTTTTAACGAACCCTGGTATTTACCGGCGACGAGTGCAGCAATATCATCCATGAAGCGGCCATAGCGAGCGATTTCGCTCTCGCTCTCAAAGCCTTGTGTGAACACAAAGTGTAAGTTTCCCTCCAGAGCATGGCCAAAGATGATCGCTTCGTCATAGTGGTACTTTTCAAATAGTCGCTGAAGATCTCTCACCCCCTCGGCGAGGTGCTCAACGGGGAAGGCGACATCCTCAATCACCACGGTTGTTCCCACCTCGCGCACGGCTCCAACCGCAGGGAACATACCTTTGCGGATACCCCATAACGTAGCGACCGTGGTTGGATCTTGAGTGAAAGTGACCGACTCAATAATGCGGAAAGACTCAAGCTGAGCCGCCACCTGCTGGCGCTTATAAGCAAGCTCTTGTTCATCGCTTGCGTGAATTTCAATCAGCAGTGCCGACGCATCGATTGATAGGGTTGGCATAAAGTCAGGCATGCCCGGCTTATCAGCGACAGAGCGCAGCGCACGGCCATCCATCATTTCAACGGCAGCTACTGAGCTGTTTGCGAGCACACTGACGGCCTTCGAGGCGGTTTCAATGTCGCTAAACACCAAAAAAGTACTGGCTTTGTGACTATGTTCAATGACGGTGTTGTAGGTGACTTCGGCGATAAACCCCAGTGTTCCTTCAGACCCAATCATGAGGTGGGTTAATATCTCGATTGGGTCATGATAGTCCACAAGCGCATTGAGCGCATAGCCTGTGGTATTTTTGAGTCGGTATTTGTGTTCTATGCGCTGCTTAAGCTCTGGATTGTGGGCAACTTTGTGATGCAGTCCAGAGAGCGCAGCAAGGAGTTGCGCATGACTCACTCTGAAGTCAGCGATACTCTGCTCGTCGCCAGTATCGAGAAACGTCCCATCATGTAGAACCAACTTCATAGCCGCTATGGTGTGGTAGGAGTTTTGTGCGGTACCACAACACATTCCACTGGCATTGTTTGCTGCGATACCGCCCACTTTGCAAGTGTTGATGGAAGCGGGGTCTGGGCCGATTTTGCGCTGATAAGGTGCTAAATACTTGTTGGCGTCTGCGCCAATGACGCCCGGCTGAAGCCGAATCTGGCGTCCGGCATCAATGATTTCGTGATTGCGCCAATCATCGGTGAGGGTGATAAGTACCGAATCAGAGACTGCCTGACCCGATAGGCTTGTCCCTGCTGCACGAAAAGTATAGGCCACGCCAACGTGGGCACACATCTGGATGGTAAAAATAACCTCGTCGATGCTCGCCAAGCGAACAATCAGCTGTGGGATCAAACGATAGAAGCTTGCATCGGTGCCATAGGCCATACGCAGATTCGGGTCAGTGATGATCTGCTCTTTAGAAAGCTTCTGGCTTAGTAGGTCGGCTAAGTTTTGATAGATAGCGTTGCTCATAGAACGTCCTTTATATGCGTTATCAATCAACGAGTCATTAGTGCATCGGTGATGCCAATACCATAGATCACAGCAACACCAATTAATCCTGTCATTACAAGGTAGTAGATTGTTGGCAGAACTGTTTTGCGCAGCGTCGCACCTTCTTGACCAAGCAGCCCAACAGTCGCTGAAGCCGCCACCACATTGTGAATGGCAATCATATTGCCAGCCGCAGCACCAACAGCTTGTAGTGCGACAACGATAGCCGTTGATATTGATAAGGTCTGCGCGACCTCAAATTGAAATTGGCTGAACATCATGTTGGAGACGGTGTTTGACCCAGCAATGAATGCGCCAAGCGCGCCGATGGTGGCACTGAGCATAGGAAAAGCTTCACCCACTAAACCTGCAGCGAAATTTGCCGTCGTGACGGGCATGCTCGCTAAGTCGGCTCCATTGATGCCTGAGTTAATGAAAATACGGACCATTGGAATAGTAAATAACAGCACAAACCCCGCGCCGATGAGTGTCTTGCTTGATTCCGTGAAGGCCGATTTAAGATGTTGGAAGCGGCCTTTTTGAATCAGTATGGCGACCAATGCGACGAGTACCAATATGCCACCTGGTAGATACATAGGTTGAAGTGTGGTTGAGATGCCTGTCTCACCTAAAATGTTGCTAAAGGAGAGGCTGATTTGCTTGAGTAGGTCTTTAAATTCTGGGCTGACTCGGCTAGCGACTAATACGAGGGCAAGCAATAGATATGGTGCCCATGCAAGAGCCATGTTCATGGGTTTACGTTGGCTATCGTTCAAGTCTATTTTCAAAGAGCCGAGCCACTCTTTTGGCCATTTATCCTTTGATTCGAAGTCCCAAGCTTTTTCAGGGACGAGAAAGCCGGCTCTTGCGGCAGTAATGACGACCGCAAGCCCGGTCAGACCGCCAATCAGGGATGGAAATTCTGGGCCCAGCAGCACACCAGTGAAGGCATATGGAAGAGTAAAAGCAACGCCCGAAAATAAGGCGAACGGTAGAATGTCTAATCCTTCGGTCCAACTGCGGTTTTTACCAAAGAAGCGGGTCAGCATCATCGCCATCAACACCGGAATGAGAGTGCCGACAAGGGCATGAATGATGGCCACACTAGAGGTGATTTGCTGCAGGTAGACGTCCCAGTTGGAGCCATTTTGCGTCAACGTTGCGCTAATTCCATGGGTATCCAATCCTTTGTTCACACCAACGATGATAGGTGTACCAACGGCACCAAACGAAACGGGTGTAGATTGAATCATCATCCCCATTAGCACCGCTGCAAGTGCCGGAAAACCGATAGCCACCAGTAAAGGAGCGGCGATAGCAGCTGGGGTGCCGAACCCTGACGCCCCTTCAATAAATGAGCCGAAGCACCAAGCGATGATGATGGCTTGAACACGTCTGTCGGGAGATATGTTAATGAAACCGCTGCGTATGGTTGAGATCGCACCAGTCTGTTTGAGTGTATTAAGCAAAAAGATAGCGCCAAACACGATCCACAGCACTGCCGATGTAATTCCAAGCCCTTGTAGTGTCGAGGCAATCACTCGGGTGGCAGACATATCCCAAAAGAACAGTGCAATGATGACGGTTAATGTAAAAGCGACAGGCATCGCTCGCTTGGCTGGCCAGTTTAGACCGACTAATAATATGGCCGCGACGACGATTGGTGAAAACGCAATCAGCGCGAGTAGGGTGTCATTCATGAGTACTTCCTCGTACAAGCAAACGTCCATGGTTGTTATTATTGAACGCTATTGGTATGGGTGGTTTTTGTTAATGGTTTGTGACGGTACTCCTTTCTATTTTTGGAATATATGGAAATAATGAAAAAGATTAATTCCAAAATTGGACAAATAAATGCGCGCTGATGATTTGATTTTGTTTACCCAAGTCGTTGATCTTGGGAGTTTCACTCGTGTTGCTGAGCAAAATAACCTGACAAATTCAGTAGTTAGTAAACGAATCGGTAAGTTAGAGGATGAGCTTGGTATACAGCTTTTGTATCGAACAACCCGCAAGTTGAGTTTAACTGAGGCTGGCGAAACGCTTTATCAAGGTGCGAAGAATGTGAAGTTAGCCACGGAGGCGGTTCAAGAGGCGGTGTTAGACTTGGGACAGTCTATGACAGGGCATATTAAGATGTCTGTACCCACTATCTCTGGCGATTTGGTGTTAGCCGATGCTGTGGCGGAGTTTTGCAGCATGCATCCAGGACTGACCGTAGACATGTCTCTCAACAATCGCTTTGTTGATTTGATAGAAGATGGTTATGACCTGGTGGTTCGTACCGGGCATTTAGAGGACTCAACGCTGATTGCACGTCATCTTATTGACTCTCAGTGGGTGGTGTGCGCTTCACCGAAATATATCGCACAGCATGGACGCCCCTTATTGCCACAAGACTTGCTGGAACACAATTGTCTGCTCTACGCCTATCAAGCCACAGGTGCAGCAGATTGGCAGTTCAAGGACGGGGATAGGCACTACATTTTACGAATCTCGGGTAATTTTTCGACGGATACCGCGGGGGCATTGAGAAAAGCGGCGCTTGGGGGGTATGGCGTTGCGTATGTTCCACGGTGCTTGGTGTACCACGATATTCAAAAAGGTGATCTCGTCGATCTGCTGCCAGACCAAGTAGGTAAACGACTTGGGATCTATGCCGTCTACCCCTATAGTCGACATCCGCTAAAAAAAGTCACCAAGCTGATTGAACATATCAAACATCGATATTCACAGATTGGCGACTATTTTTAGCGTGAAAGCCTTCACCTTCTTAGTTCACTGCTCTGACTTTGCCGTTTTTCAGATCGTTGAGCACCTGTGATTTCGGACCATCCGCAATGATTAATCCTTTTTCCATCACAATAACCCGATCGACGATATCGAGCATCGACATCTTATGCGTAATCAAAATCAGCGTTTCGTGTGACTTGAGCTGCGATAATTGATGCTTGATCTGCATCTCAGAGCGGTTATCCATTGCGCTGGTGGGTTCATCCATCAGTAAAACAGGTGGACGGCCTAGAAGGGCACGAGCAATGGTCACAGCCTGGCGTTGACCTCCAGATAACAATGCGCCACCTTCACCGACTTGGCGCTCAAGACCGGCGGGGTCTTGTTGAGTAAACTGCGTCACGCCAGCGCGGTTTGCTGCATCCATTACGTCTCGGTCGTCAGAAAGAGGACGACCTAAGGTGATGTTGTCGCGGATTGAACCAAAAAAGAGCTGGCTATCTTGTGGAACACAACCAATATTGCGACGAATATCAATATGGTGAAGCTGCTCAATATCGGTATCATCGATACGAACACTGCCTTCTTTAGGTTTATATAGCCCCATGATCAATCGTTCTAATGTGGTTTTTCCTGAGCCTATTCGTCCGATAATCGCAACCTTTTCACCTGGTTCAATGATGAGGCTTACATCACGAATCGAGGCGACTTGTGCTTCAGGGTAGCTAAACGAGACTTTATCCAGCTCAATGCGGCCTTGAATAATCGGGCGGTGCACATAGCGTTTGCCCTCTTCTTGCTCATCTGGCATCTCCATGACCTGCTCGATAATGGTCATTGATGATTTGGCTTGATTGTAACGTGTAGAGAGAAGCGATAGTTGCACCATGGGTCCAATCGCACGACTACTTAACATGGTGGCTGCAATCAGTCCGCCCATCGTGAGGTCACCTCGGGCGATAAGATAAACACCCACAATGATCATACCTACACTACAGGCTTGCTGGACAAACCCAGCCGCGTTTTGAATGCCATCTGTGATACGGCGGCTTTTGATGTTCCAGTTCGCCATGTGGGCAACCGCTTCTTCCCAGCGATATTGATACTGACTTTGTGCGCCAAACAACTTGAGTGTTTCTAGCCCCGCGAGACTCTCGATCAAATTAGCGTATTTTTGTGAGGCGAGGCGCGATCCCTCTTCGATCGCACGCTTGAGTGGGCCTTGGATCAGCAGTGAATAGATCATCAAAATGATCACGCCAGCCAAAGGAACATAAACGAGATCGCCCGCCATTAGCCAAATCAAGATCAAGAAAAGGATCGCGAAAGGAAGATCGATTAATGAAGAGATGGTGGCAGAAGTAAAAAATTCACGAATAGATTCAAACTCTTGTAGATGACGAGCAAAAGCACCCACAGAGGCGGGCTTCGCTTCCATACGTATTCCCAGCACTTTGCTGAAGAGTTTGGAAGATATCAAAATATCCGATTTTTTCCCTGCAACATCAATAAAGTAACTTCTGAGTAGCTTTAAGAACAGGTCAAAGAAGAAGATAACAAACACACCACTGGCGAGTACCCACAAAGTTTCAAAAGCGAGGTTTGGGACCACTTTGTCGTACACGATACGGGTGAACATCGGAGCGGCAATGGCAAAAAGGTTAATAAATATCGATGCAATCAGCACGTCGCGATAGATTTTTTTTGATTGCCACAAAGTGCTCCAGAACCAGTGACCCTCTTTGGTGTTTAGTACCTCGGGTGAGCGCTCATCATAGCGAAACTGCTTTTTGACTAAAAAATATCGGCCGCTGTATTGCTCTTGTAAGTCTTCTAACGGAATAGAAATCGGCGCCAACCCAGACTCACTATTGATCACTTCCGCTTCGTTCTTCTCATTGTTAATAGAGTTAAGAACACACGCATCGCCTCCTTTGAGGAGCAGCACAACAGGCAGGACTAAGGCCGATATCTCTTGCAGAGAGCTGCGGTTTTCTCTTGCCACCAATCCGGCTCTTTCTGCCGAGCGAGGGAATAAGAAGGGAGTTAGACGGCCATCGGTAAGTGGCAGTCCATTGATCAGCGCTTCTGGTGAGTTGGCGAGCCCATAATATCGACTGACATAAATGAGCGAATTTAGTAGTGGGTCTTGCATGGTTAGCTTACCTTTTAATTTTGCTCATAACTTACTGACTATCCACAATAAAACCTTGGAAAACATCAACAAAGTGCTCTGATAAGAAGTCCAGCTGTGTTTGTGTTTCCACCCGAGAGGCAATCGTTTTTATGCCAAGGTTGTGTGCGGTTCTAGAGATAGAGGTTAGTGTGTATTTTTGCTGTTCATCATCAAGGTTATGGGTAAACAGGTAATCTAACTTGACATAGGACGGTGAGAACTCACTTAAATACTCTAAAGCTTTAAAGTTGCGCCCATAATTATCTACGCCAAAGTGAGCACCGGCTGCTTTCACAGCATTACAGAACAAAGCGGCAAAGTGAGGGGTTTGAACGAAACAGCGCTCTGGCAGTTCAAAGTGAAGTCGTGCTGCGACTTTTCTGTGCTTGCTGAGTTTGTGACTTATCCAGCGTAGGAAGCTTGCTTCTTCGACACTGGCTGGGGAGATATTAATGGCAATAGGCTCTTCATATTCACCAAGCTCAAGCTTTTCGACGACGGTCTCAATCACGTATTGATCGAATTTGCTCGTGGATTTAAGCTGCTCCAGCGCAAATAGGTATTGATTTGCTGTGTAGCGCTCTTCACCTTTGACAATGGCAGTGAACACTTCTCGGTGAAAAGTGTTACCCCAACTGTCATTGGCGGCTTGGAACCTAAAGTCAAACCACTCATTGTTAATGGCTTCCTCAACCAGAGTCTTCCACTGCAGCTTACCCATCGCACTGCCAGCCGTTTCTTGCTCAATTATATGGTAAGGCTGATCAGGGTGACTCTTGGCATTGGCTACGGCATTATCCAGTTGAGAGAGCACTTGAGTCGCGGAACGTTTGCTATTGCTTACAACAACCCCCAATGATAATGGCAGTGCTGCCGTTGCGGTAGGGTCGGGATTGACACTTTGTACGTAGTTAATGATGCTGTCGGCAAATAGGCGCAGTTCTGACTCGTCAGCGCTTGGGAAGATAAAGGCGAGTTCAACAGTGGAGAGGCGTGCAATCGTGCCATCATTGGTGGAGATAGAGTTGGATAATTGGTTGGCGACGGCGCGAATCATCTCGTCGCCTTCTTGGTAGCCCTTTTGATCGTAGATATCTTGGATAAACGTTGCTTCAAGCAGAGCAACGCCACCCACCCCACCTTCTTCTTGCCAACTATTGAGTTGGGTCATGAACATTTTGCGATTGCCAAGTTGTGATACAGGATCAACATATGCTTGCTCTCGCAGGCGCTGGGCCTCACGAACTTGCGATTTAAAAGACTCTTCCAGTTGAACCGACATCTTGTTGATGCCTTGGACGACATACTGTAGGTCTCTGGTATTAGGTTGTGGGAGCGGAGAACCAAAGTGGTTGTTCGCCACCTGCTCCATCTTCACTACGATCTGTTTGAGCGGTTTGAGTGCTCGTTTCAAAATCACGGCGATGGCAATTAGTCCGATGGCTAAAACAATAAAGAATGCAATCAAAATACGCTGAAACGCTTGCCAAAGCTGCTGATACGCTTCGCCTGGGTGACTGACGATCTCAACTTCGGCGAGCTGCATCCAGCCACTTGTGATGACACGTTGCTCGTGAATTTTTTCAAACAGTTCAAGGTTGATAAACCAGCTTGGGACAGAGGTGGGTTTGATTGGGTAAGAGCGCAGGACTTCCTCACCACTTTCGAGAAAGATAAGTCGCACTACGGAGTAGGTACTGCCATCAAAGAGCGCATTGATCACCGACTCTACAGCAACCGTATCCTCATTTTCTAAATAGGGTGCAAGAGCGAGGCCTACCGTATTGATAGTGTTGTAAACCTCGGAGCGTTGCTGCTGATCTAGATTGTTGCGCGTGGTTCTCAGCTCGATGATAGCCACTGAAACCAACAACAACATAAACACTGAAACCATCCCTGCTACTAGCTGTTTATAAAGTGTCATATTCCCTACTCATCATAGTTAATGATCGGTTTGTTTAACTTGTCTGCTCGTTCACGAGCACGTAAATCGTTCCATAACTTGAGGCGAGAGGCGTCTCCCGCCAACTGACTCTGCCGTGCCTTGACTAGCCACAGATTTTTACCGTTAAAACTATAAACGGGGAGTAAATCCGTCCGTTTAGAGGCGCGACGTATTGTTGGGTCTAAATTGTCTAATATTAATGGTTCAGCACTGGGCTTAGAGTAATAGGCAAGCACCATATGGAACTGGTCTAACTCAATCGCCTTGACATAAATGAGCCGCAGTTTCTTGTCGGGTACGCCTAGTTCCAACAACGAGAAATATTTCGCGATCGTAAAATCTTCGCAGTCCCCGCCGCTGCTACCAAGAAACTCAAGTGGGGTGGCCCAGTAATCTTTCTTACCCCATAAACGAATATCATCGACAAAATTCATTTGATTGAAAAAATGGTTAATTTCACTCAATTGAACCTGCTCGGGCTCTTGCTTGAGTTCTGCCATCAATGAGCGCCATGTCTCCACCCGTTTTCCAGCTCGCGGACCATAATGTGTTGATACGAGATCTACCCAATGCTGTTCCTCACGGTTAAGGGCTTCACTTGCCAGTGGTAGCAGGGTAAGTAGGCTACTAATGGCTAACCCTGATATCAGCTTGTGAGTGTATTGCTTCATTGCGTGCTCAATACTCTTGCCAACTACTCTTTGAGTGCATTTTGTTGTGCGCTCAAGATAGGCTTGAGTAGATAGTCCAGTACGGTTCTTTTACCTGTAATGATATCGACGCTCGCTGTCATACCGGGGATGATAGGAAGCTCGTTATCGTCACCTAATCCTGTGCTTTCGGTTCTTATTCTCACCAAATAGAAGCTGTTGCCTTCTTCATCTTGAGTCGTATCTGCACTGATGTGCTCGAGATGCCCGACTAAGCCTCCGTATTTAGTGAAGTCATAAGCACTAAATTTAACGGTAGCCGCTAAGTCTGGTCTTAAGAAGGCGATGTCTTGCGGGGCGATTTTTGCTTCCACAAGCAAGGTATCTTCGGTTGGAACAATCTCTACAATATCCATTCCGGGTTGAATTACCCCACCGACCGTATTCACGTTGATGGTTTTCACTGTTCCGGTCACCGGAGAGACAACAGTGGTTCGAGTGACGCGATCCTCAAGGCCGACCGCAGATTCTGTCATAGCCGACAAACGGTCTTGTGCTTCGTTGAGAGACTCTTGGTGCTCGACAATGAATTTTTGCGCCGCGTCGATTCGGCTCAACATGACCTCACGTGCCTCCGAGCGGATGACAGGGATTTTTAGCTCTGTAGACGTCATATCTCTGCGGGTATCATTGACCTGACGCTGAAGCTTTAACAGCTCTACGCGCGGCACGACACCTTCATCCGCTAAGGGTTTGGTGATTTCGAGCTCTTTTCTTGCGAAGTTGTAGCTCTGTCTGAGGTTGCTCACCCTTGCTTGCGCTTCAATAATATCTTGTTGCTTCTGTTTTACTTTTTGGTCGATTAAAGAAAGTTGGCTGCGTAGCTCATTTAATCCTTGGATATACTCGGCACGCTGGCGAGCGACTAGGTTGGGAGATTCAGTGACAAGTGCTTCTGGGTAATTGAGCTTGTTGGTGAAGATTTTCACATTGTCTCGCCAGTTCCTATCGTCAAACTCGCCGTTGATCTCAACGCTGGAAATAGAGGCAGAGAGTTGTTGGACCGTTGCACTGAGGTTCAATACTTGCTGCTCGCGCTCTTTAAAGTCAGAGCGAAAGCGAGTGTCATCAAGCAACAGCAATTGCTGCCCTTGCTGCACTTGTTGGCCCTCTGCAACGAGAATTTCTTTGATTAGACCACCTTCTAAGTTCGATACGACTTGTATTTGCGAGGAGGGGACGACTTTTCCTTGACCGACGGTCACTTTGTCTATTTCGGCCCAGCTAGCCCATGCCGCAGCAGCAATAAAAAACAGCACAATGACCCACAACAACACACGCGCGCTACTCGGCGTATTGAGCAGTAGAGCAGCGGTTTTGTCGTCGACATAATCGAGTTCCGTATTGGAGAGCTTATCAAAGCGGTCATTACTCATTAATCTTCAGTCCTTGAAATGAGCCTGTTTATTAGTGTAGTTGTTTGGCTAAGCCATGTTAAATATTTGATGAATATAATGTAAACCAGATGGTTAATTTTTGTAATCTACCACTAGTTAAGGACAATCTTTAAGGCTTTCCAAGGCGTATTGGTCAATGCCACTTGCAGTGGAACGATGATCAACGCACAATCAAAAAAAATTGTTAGAGAGTAAGCTCATGGATATAGCTGATATTCGTCGTGAGTACAGTCGTGATGGACTAAGACGAAATGATTTGAAAGATGACCCTATTGATCAATTTAACCTGTGGTTGCAACAGGCGATTGACGCAGGAATGACTGATCCAACGGCGATGACGGTTGCTACTGTGGATGAGCGCGGACAGCCATTTCAACGCATCGTGCTATTAAAGAATCTAGATCAGCAAGGTTTTGTTTTTTATACCAATTTAGGCAGTCGTAAAGCACAGCATATTGCTCATAATAACCGCGTCAGCCTGCACTTCCCTTGGCATCCACTCGAGCGTCAAGTTCATGTGACAGGTGTGGCAGAAAAGCTCTCATCGGTTGAAAACATGAAGTACTTTTTGTCGCGTCCGAAAGAGAGTCAGATTGCTGCGATTGCGAGTAAACAGAGCAGCCGTATTTCTGCTAGAGGCGTGCTTGAGGCGAAATACTTGGAGTTAAAGCAGAAATTTGAGAAAGGTGATGTTCCTGTGCCTTCTTTCTGGGGGGGATACCGCATCAAGCCAGAGTCGATCGAGTTTTGGCAGGGTGGGGAGCACCGTCTGCATGATCGGTTCTTATACTCATCTATTGAAAATCAATGGGGTATAGAGCGTCTTGCACCTTAAGCTCAAGTGTTATCCTCTGAAGAAGGTCACGATTGCAGTGACCTTTTTTATGCGAACTTCAAACATATCAAACTAAATTGGTGAAGCATTAACCGTAAATTGTGTGCTCTTGATCATCGTTCCGGGAGGTTTTGATCACATTTTTATTCAATTGATCTTTTTGTGTTGCGGCCGTTTACACGTGGCACAAGTGCTTACATGATCGACTATCCAATCCATCAGCCCTGATATACACTGCCAACGTTGTATATTTGCTCGTTAGGTTCATCGTGTCTAAGTCCATTCCTTCTACATATACCCCAAAGATACACATGCCTGTTCCGGCAGAAGTGGTGACCTTGCCATCTTTCATGGACTGCCATGATCATAGTTACACTCAGATTGTGATTGGATTGAATGGTGATTCCGAATTTGAAGTTTCTGGCGTCGGCAATATTGTCGGGCCTGGGCAGGGGTGCATCGTTAACTCCGGCGAGGGGCACGCGTTTGGTAGTGTGCTTAATCCCTCCGATATTTTGGTGTTGAACTTACCCGCCGCTCAAGACAATGACCCACTGTTATTGCAAAAACTCAATCAGGTTGCAAAAACCGAGCTTTATTTCCAGATCGATAGCTCTGTGCAGCAGTTGATTCAACTAATGACAAAAGAGATGCGTGCGCATCCTGACGATGTTCTTTTGCGCCGAGCCTGTAATGATACGGTGATCGCACTTCTTCACCGTCACAGCCATCAGTTTCAACTCACTGATAAATCAGCACGTTTCGATATAGAGTTGCTCAATCGTTATATTGATCAGCACATCAGTCACAAGATCTCAGTGGCGCAGCTTGCGGGTAGTGTCTTCTTGAGTGAGAGCCAGTTTCATCATCTATTTAAGGAACAATTTAAGATTACCCCACATCAATATGTGCTGAGTCGACGTGTTGATAAAGCGAAACGCTTGATGGAGCTTGGTCAATTTAATCTTGGTCAAGTTGCTGAACTAACGGGATTTTCCAGCCAAAGTGCGTTTGCTCATGCCTTCAGTCGTCTGGTGGGTCAAACACCTTCTGCTTATCGTAAGCGGTTTAAGAGCTAACAAAGACTCCGTTTTGCTGTAATACATAACATTCTGTGGCACATTGTTTGTGATATTGTTTGAAAATCGTTATTGATAGGAGTTTTTGAATAAAAAACCAGAGTTTTTGACAAGTTTTTACTTCCCCCTCAAAATAGACTGCTAGCCATTGTTAAATTCTCGATTTTCAATCGAGGCAGTCATAAATAGAGGGAAGTTATGTTTGCTGCATCAGATGTATTGACCCCTGCATTCAACGAGCAGTCGCTCGAGGTGCTTTGGTCACATATCTCTCCACTTTACATGGTGGATGAAACGCAATGGCTACAACAATTGATTCTATTAGCCACCCCTTCGGATCAAGAAAAACAGCAGATCCAATCCCAAACACATTCACTGATTGAGTCTATCCGCGCTGACAAGCAGTCAATCCAGATGATTGACGCTCTATTGTTGGAGTACAGTCTTGATACGCAAGAGGGCATTTTGTTGATGTGCTTGGCTGAAGCACTGATGCGCATACCCGACAGCGCGACAGCGGATGCCTTGATCAAAGATAAGCTCACGGTTGCGGATTGGAAGTCTCATTTAAAAAATTCTGACTCGGTTTTTGTCAATGCATCTACTTGGGGCTTGATGTTGACGGGTAAAGTGATTGGCTTGGATGAGGGTGAGAAACAGAGCCCGTCGGGTGCGATGAATCGCTTGGTGAACAAGATGTCAGAGCCTGTGATTCGTCGTGCGATGCATCAAGCCATGAAGATCATGGGGCATCAATTTGTTCTCGGGCGAACCATCAAAGAGGCACAAAAAAACAGCGTTAGCCTGCAAAAGCAGGGCTTTACTCACTCTTATGACATGCTAGGTGAGGCTGCACTGACCACGGCGGATGCACAGAAGTATTTCAAAGATTATCTGATGGCTATTGAAGCGGTTGGACGACAAGAAAAAGTGCCAGGCTGTCCACTTCCTTCAGTGTCTATCAAGCTTTCTGCGTTGCATCCACGCTATGAGGTGGCGCAAAGTGAGCGGGTGATGACTGAGCTCTATCAGACCGTTCTAGAGTTACTGACTCGCGCTGTTGAGCTTGACGTTCCCATCACGATTGATGCGGAAGAGGCTGATAGGCTTGAGTTGTCGCTGACCCTGTTTGCCAAACTGTATCAGAATGACACAGTCAAAGGTTGGGGGCGCTTTGGTTTAGTGGTGCAAGCTTACTCTAAACGTGCCCTCGCGGTACTGGCTTGGTTAAACCGATTGGCTCAAATACAAGGTGACACCATTCCCCTTCGTCTGGTTAAAGGGGCTTATTGGGATAGTGAAATCAAGTGGTCTCAGCAGTCTGGCTATACGGGTTATCCTGTTTTCACCCGCAAAGAAGCCACCGATGTTTCGTACCTTGCCTGTGCTCGATTCCTACTCAGTGATGCAGTGAGAGGCAATGTCTTCCCACAGTTTGCGAGTCACAATGCACAAACTGTCACTGCGATTGCAGCAATGGCGACTCACAGTGATTATGAATTTCAGCGATTGCACGGCATGGGTGAGGCCTTATATCAGCATGTTATGGCTCGTTATCGCCAGCCTGTGCGTATCTATGCTCCTGTTGGAAGTCACAAAGATTTACTCCCATACCTGGTTCGACGTCTGTTGGAAAACGGTGCCAACAGCTCGTTTGTTCATCGTCTAGTGGACAGTCGCTGCCCAATCGAAAGCTTAACCCACCACCCAGTAGACACCTTGCTGAGCAACGAACATCTTGCGAATCCACAGATACCGTTGCCGCCACAAATCTTTGGCGAGCGCATTAACTCACTGGGTATAAACATTGATATTGAAAGTGAATCTGCGCCGTTTGAAGAACAAGTCGCAAGCTATATGCACAAGCATTGGGTTGGTGCGCCAATCATTGAAGGCAAGATAATTTCCGAGAGCATGATCAAGGCTGATCCTCACGCTTTCCCCGTGACTGCACCTTATGATCGCGACAAACAGGTAGGAAGCATGTGTTTTGCTTCCCTTGATCATGTTTCCGAAGCGATTGCTTTTGCTAAGGCAGGCAGAGCAACATGGGAAGCGTTATCGCCTTCGCTGAGAGGGGCTCACCTAGAGCGGTTTGCGGACCTCATGGAAAAGAACATGGCGGAGTTGGTGGCACTGTGTCATCACGAGGCCGGTAAAACCATTCACGATAGTATCGATGAAGTGCGCGAGGCTGTTGATTTTTGTCGTTATTACGCCAAATTTGCTCCGATGTTTGAGGTGGAGAGTCGACAGGGCTTTGATGGTCAATCACGAAATTGGCAACGCAAAGGGCGTGGCGTGTTTGTTTGTATTAGTCCTTGGAACTTCCCATTAGCCATTTTCGTCGGACAAATCAGTGCAGCGCTGATGGCCGGTAACACCGTTATTGCCAAGCCCGCTGAACAGACGAGTTTAATGGCGTGTAAAGCGGTGGAGCTGATGCTAGAAGCTGGTATTCCTGGTTCCGCTATTCAGCTATTACCAGGGTCGGGGGCAGAGCTAGGCGCAGCATTGACGCAGCATCCCGATATTGCAGGGGTCGCATTTACAGGGTCGACACCAACGGCACAGCGCATCAATGAATCGCTAGCGCAAAGGGCAACGTTGCCGGTGCCATTCATCGCTGAAACCGGTGGGCAGAATGCGATGATTGTTGATAGTACGGCCTTGCCTGAACAAGTGGTGCGAGATGTTATTCGCTCGGCTTTTGCCTCGGCAGGTCAGCGCTGTTCGGCCTTGCGAGTACTATTCGTTCAACAAGACATTGCCGACCGCGTTATTCACTTGATTCAAGGAGCGATGGACGAACTTCAAGTAGGAAGTCCATATCTGCACAGCACTGACGTTGGCCCAGTCATCGATATAACCGCCAAGGCCAAACTGCAACAACATATTGAGACGATGCAGAAACAACACCAAATGGTCGCGCAGACAGCGTTATCTGATGAATGTGAGGTAGGGGACTATATTGCTCCAACCGCATTTGAGATTGATAGCGTGAATCGTTTAGCAGAAGAGCAGTTCGGTCCTATTTTGCACATTGTGCGCTATGAGGCGCAGGAATTAGCCGACGTCATTGAGCAGATTAACCGCAGTGGTTACGGCCTAACAATGGGCGTCCATAGTCGCAATGAGACCACTTATCGCTGGATAGAGAAACACGCACAAGTGGGTAACTGCTACGTGAATCGCGATCAAGTAGGTGCTGTTGTGGGTGTCCAGCCGTTTGGTGGACAAGGCCTATCGGGAACAGGCCCTAAGGCGGGCGGTCCGCATTATCTCTATCGCTTTTCTCAGTTCTCTTTGTTGGAGGCACAAGCATGATTCAGCACATTACCCAGTTTAAAGAAGCCTGTCTCGCTTTGGAGCAGTGGCGATTTATTGAGAACGAGAAGCGAAGTGAGTATTTACTGACTTTTCAGGCGCAGCTCGCTCAAAAAGTGCCGGCACTTGCCCCTGTCGCTGCCATGCAAATCGGTTATGGCCTAAATTTAGTTGGCAACCCGCATCTCCTTAGCGGCCCAACGGGCGAGACTAATGAGCTCTATCTTGCACCAAGAGGTGTCGCGCTGCTTGTGCAGCAAGAGGAGTGTCTTTCGGCTCGTATCGCACTTGTGGCGCAACTCGTTGCTGCAGTCGTAGCAGGCAACAGTGTCGTTGTGTGTAGTTGTGATCGTGAGCTTACCGATATTATCGATTCAGCATGGAGTTTGACGCAAGCAAGTACTCACTTAATTCAGACTAGCTCTTTGGAAAGCTACGCTGAATTCATTGATCTGGACATACGTACGGCGGGCTATGTTGGCAGTGAAAGTGGGGCCATTGAGTTTAATCGCAATGTGGCGAAGCGTGAAGGAATCATTGTACCTGTCGTTGCGGAGACTGATTTGACAGCTCTGCCAATGGCACAAGACCCGATGCTCGTTCTGCGTTTTTGCACTGAGCGTACACGAACCATCAATATTACAGCAGTGGGAGGCAATGCCACACTCTTAGAGTTAGGTAATCCGACCCACTAACTTTGATCACCGAAGCGGTGATGGGACGCTCGGCTTATCAAACCATGATTTGATAAGCCGAGCACAACAATAAAAAGGAAAATGCAATGTTCAATAGCTTTGCTATTACAACAACGTTTATCGCCTATTTGCTGCTGATGCTTGGCATAGGTGTCGTTGCTTACATGAGAACCAAAAATTCGACAGACTACTTTCTGGGTGGTCGTTCCCTAGGGCCTTGGCCAGCAGCGTTATCCGCTGGTGCCTCTGATATGAGTGGCTGGTTGTTAATGGGTCTACCCGGGTATGCATATGCGGCAGGTTTTGAAGCGATATGGTTGGCAGGCGGGCTATTGGTGGGTACTTGGGCCAACTGGCTGATTTCGGCTAAGCGATTGAGAACTTACAGTATTACAACCGATTCATTGACGATTCCAGAGTATCTAGCTCGTCGCTTCCAAGACAATAGTAAGTTGATTCAAACCATCTCAGCGTTCTTCATTTTACTCTTCTTCTTGTTCTATACGAGTTCAGGTTTGGTTGCGGGTGGCAAACTGTTTGAGACGGTATTCGGCCTTGATTACACGACGGCGGTGGTGATCGGCACAGTATGTGTGGTTTCTTATACCCTATTTGGCGGCTTCTTAGCGGTCTCGTGGACGGACCTGGTGCAGGGCTTATTAATGTCAGCGGCTCTGTTGATTGTGCCTATTGCTGCGCTAGAGGGTGGCTTTACCAAGCTAGGTAGCGAATTGACGGCGATTAACCCGGAATTATTGACGATTTGGAATGGTATTGATGGTCAGCCACTATCAGCGATCGCCATTATTTCCCTTGCTGCTTGGGGGCTTGGGTATTTTGGTCAGCCCCACATTTTGGCTCGATTTAAAGCGTCACGCAGCAATAAAGACCTAACGACAGCGCGTCGTATCGCTGTGACTTGGACTGGCCTATCTATGGCTGGCGCGATGCTGGTGGGTTTTGTTGGCTTGATTTATGTCACCAACACACCTGCCGTGACGTTAGATGATAGCGAGAAGATCTTCATGTTGTTGGTGAATGCGATCTTCCATCCAGTCATTGCCGGCATCTTACTGGCAGCGATTCTTGCTGCGATTATGAGTACGGCAGATTCGCAACTGTTGGTCTCTTCTTCAGCGCTAGCGGAAGACTTTTATAAACAGTGGTTCAATACGTCAGCGACCTCTGAACAAATTGTGAAAATGGGCCGCTTCGCGGTTATCGCGATCTCAATTTTTGCACTCGTGCTTGCTATGAATCCAAATAGTTCAGTGCTTGGGTTAGTGTCTTATGCATGGGCTGGCTTTGGTGCGGCGTTTGGTCCTGTGATCGTACTCAGTCTTTACTGGAGCCGAATGAATCGCCAGGGCGCGTTAGCAGGTATTGTGGTCGGTGGTGTGACTGTGGTCGTGTGGAAACAATTGAGTGGTGGCTGGTTTGATGTGTATGAAATTGTCCCTGGAATGGTGCTGGCATCAATAGCGGTGGTTTTTGTGAGCTTAATCACTGCGGAGCCAAGCACTGGCGTGGCTGAGCAACACGACAAATTCGAAAAATCTCTTAAAGAAATCGACTAGTTTCATGTCGCTAGTAGATATAAATCGAACTTTGGGATTATTTTCTGAACCTATATCACGAAAATGAATATGTTTGGTTATTGAGTGGAACTTTTTTAAGCAGAATGGCGTCTACATCGTAAACCCAGTCATTGTTTTGAGGATGAAAACCATGCCAACTGCTTACTGTTCTTGCTGCCGAAAAGAAACTGCTCACAAAGTTGTGATGCGAAGGTCAGAGGAAGAGTTGCCGACGATGTCGCATTGTCTGCGTGTGGTTAAAGCAGTGTTCACTGGCGATCATTACATGAAGATGGAAAAAGTCGTTTCATGTCGAGTGTGTGCGACAGAGTTTAAACCAGCTGTTGTTGTGGACTCTGGTTTATCACCCGCTTAACACTATTCGTTATTTATCGTGATTGATTAAAAGCGACGCTTTCATAAGCGTCGCTTTTTGCATTTTTGTTGATGAGAATGTTTAGATAGATTTGCTATTATGCGAGACAATTGATGAAGAACAGAAGATTAAGAGATGGAACTCGATCGCACTGATAAAGAGATTTTGCGGCTCTTGCACCTGAAGGGGCGCCTACCGGTTGTTGAGCTTGCCAAGCGAGTCAATCTGACGACGTCACCTTGTTCGGAACGTGTAAAACGTTTAGAAAAAGAGGGCTTCATTACTGGCTATCATGCTGAGCTGAGCCCAGAAAAGTTGGGTGTGGATGTTCAGGTGTTTATTCATATCCGATTAGATCAGAGCAGTTTTTCAATTTTTGAAAAGTTTGCCAAAGCGGTTGAGGATATGCCTGAAGTAGAGGAGTGTTATTCACTTTCTGGTGACTTCGATACGATGATCAAGATCAGAGTGAAAGACATGAAGGCGTATCAGGCGTTTATGTCGCGTAAGTTGGGTACGTTACCCGGTGTGATTCAAACGCGAAGTGAAGTGGTGATAGAAGAGCATAAAACGGGGTTTGGTGTGAACCCCGAATTACTCACATTGCTTTAAAGGAATGTGGCAGAGATAACACCGATCAGGCCGCCAAATACGCCACCCCATACAACCAACCAACCGAGGTGCTGCTTGATCATTTGTTGAACCAGTTCCTTCACTAGCTGTGGTGTTAGCTCGTTGAGGCGCTGAGTGATGATCTGCTCAATATTCGATTTAATGTCATCCATCATATCTTTCGATTCAAACTGCTCTTTAAGCGCATTTTTGACTGTGTCGCTTTGACCAATTTCGGCGACGGACTCACGCATCTTTTCAACAAATGGCTGTTTAAGTGGCTCTAATGCTTCAACGCCACCAAACATAGCAATCATTCCACCGAAAGAAGATTGGCTAATTACATCGACAAGCTTGTCGAATGTCGGATTAAAGTCAATCTTCTCAATCACCGGGACAAGATCGATTGCTGTAGAGCTATTCATCTCTTCATTTAAAAAGCGGTCAATATTCTCTTCGGTGAAGAACTGCTCCATCATCATGGTTCGAATAGCCGCTTTGAACTCCTCAAAGCGAGCAGGAATTACACCTGAGCCATATAAGCCTGGTACTTTTTCAAACAACATGTGAATGGCGAGAGAGTTGGTTATTGCCCCTGAAAAGGCAAATATCCCGGCAATAAATAGGAGTTGGATTTGGCCAAAATAGCCGACTGCAATCAAGCCAATGGCGATGCCATTAGTGAGAAAATTTTTGTTCATGGTGTCGTTTCATAGTCAATCGTTTCGCAGCGAATTTTAAAAGATAACCAAGAGAGATAAAAGACGAGATTGAGAGGTTCAGGTACAATGACTCGCTACAGTCGGGTTATTAGAGCTAAAGAAATTGGCTTTTTGGTCGTTAATTAGAGTTGGTACTGTATCACCTGCGTTGCTTTTTGATGATTGGGTGGGCAACTCTAGAGTTTAAATTTTACTGAGAAAAGTGATGAGTTTTATTGGCATTGCGGTAGGGCTAGCAGGCGTGTCGTTGATATCGATGTTTCTGTGGATGTTATCTTTGTCCCTACGCAAAAAAAGAATGGAGCAAGAGAAGAAGGAGCGTGATCGTCAGTATCGCCTTACCCTTGCTCGTGCCAAAGAACAAGAGCATCAAGAACGAATAATGAAGGCAGAGTATGGCCACATTCCAACCATACTCTACTTAGCGAAAGAGGCTGAACGCAAAAATACCAGAGAAGCACTCTACTGGTATGAGAAAGCCGCCGACCTGGATAATGTGCATGGCATGCAAGGAGTCATCAAGATTAGCCAGTTACATGCTGAGGATCTGGTTTTGAAAGAGAAAGCCAAGTTCTGGAAAAAGTGTGTGAAGGCATTTAATGGTGATTTGACATCAAAATATGAAACTGGTGTAGCGCTGATTTACGGCCAAGGTATCGCAAAAGACCCAGAGCGGGGCTTAGAGCACGTGATTTCGGCGGCAGAATTGGATCATATCGATTCAGTCCTCTTTCTAGGGCAATGGTTCCAAGCAAAAGATAACCCACTTTCAGAGCCGGAAAAGTCGTTACATTGGAATAAGGTTGCAGCCAAATTAGGTGACAAGCGCGGCATGTTGAGTTTGGGCAAGAATTACCTTAAAGGTGTGGGGACAGAAGTTAACTTTTTTCAAGGCTGTTACTGGTTAGAGCGTGCCGCGGAGAAAGGTAGTCCAGAAGCCATGTGCTTGGCGGGTGAGATTTGGATTGACAAGAAACCCAATGGCAATGCGATCGCTTATACTTGGTTGTTTATGGCTGCACACTACGGTTGGCAACCAGCAAGACAACTGCGCGATAAAGTGGGCAATAGTATTGGTGTAGACTCAGTCGTAGGGCTGCAGTCTCTGACCAAACCTCTTATTCGAAAAATTTCGGATGGTAAGGTGCCGAAACATAGTTTAATTCGAGCGTTTAACAAGCTGTATAAACGTAAGGTGCCGATTCCCAAGAAAGTGGCTATACCTGCAGATGATCTGGCTGTTGACGTTTTAGCAGCTGAAATGAGTCAACATCAACATTCACAAGATCAAGCTAACCCATCTAATTTGAATCAAGTACCGTCAATGTCTAGTGAAGACCTCGAACCTTCAAAGGCCAATACAGATCTAGACCAGCATCAGGCTCAACCTCTTGATTTCAGCCAAACTCCTATGGATAGCTCATTCAAACAATAATTATCAACAACAAGGGCGAGTCACAGACTCGCCCTTGTTGTAATTAAATGGTAACGTTTAGTGATGGTGATGCTTCATACCTTGCATCACTTTCTTCACTGGGGCGTCAAAGTTAATCTTTTCTCCAGTCAATAGGGTCAACTCTACCGAGAGTTGCTCACCCATTTTTAATGGTGCATCAAGGTTAAACAGCATGATGTGCTCGGCACCGGGCTTGAGCGCGAATGTCGCTTCGCTCGCGATAGTAAAGCTCTCTACTTGACGCATCTTCATGACGTCCCCTTGTTGCTCCACCGTATGCAATTCTACTGCCCCCGCTCTTTCTGTTTTGGCTGAAGCCACAACAACCTCTTTATCAGTAGTGTTGTGCAATTTGGCAAACACGGCACTGGTCGTCACATTGGGTGGCGTCGCGCGCGCGTAGGCGTCACTGATAGATAAAGATGGGGCTGCGAAGGCATGGCTAGCATAAAGTGTCATTAAGGCAATAGAGCTGACAAGAGTGCGCATATTGGTTCCTTAGGGTGTTGTCATTGTTTTAATGGCTGCGAGCACAGGTGCAGGAGACAAAGCGTGAGGGACCTTCGTCACCAATTGCCCTTGTGCATCAATGAAATAGAAATAGGAGTTGTGATCAAGCGTGTAATCTAGCTCTGAACCCTCTAGCTCAGTTTTTTGGAAAATGACGCCATAACGTTGAGCAAGTTGCTGTGTCACCTCTAAACTGCCACTCATTCCTTCAATCGCAGGGTGAAAATACTGGGCGTATTGATGAGCAAGGGCGGCGTCATCTCTGTCCGGGTCTAATGAGATAAATATTGGGCGAATCTGAGCCAGTTCTTGTGGCTCAAGTTGCTTGAGTGCCCCAGACAGCATGGCCAGAGAGGTAGGACACACATCAGGACAGCGAGTAAAACCGAAGTAGATAATCCTAACGCGGCTATCATTGGGGTCAAACAGCTCAATATTGTCGTTATTCGCGCTTGCGAGTGTGGCGCTAACGCTGTCTTTTTCTGAAGAGTCATGGAGCCAATACTGAGCTCCCAACCCAATGGCAAACGCCAATGGGAGTAACCAAATCCATTTCTTCATCGTTGCATCCTTATTCCAGCATAAACCCTGTGACTGCCATCTGACACTTCCCCATACCAAGTCATCTTCTCCAAGGTACAAACCGGTAAGATAACCTCTCCGGTAAAGATGTTATCGCCACGTGATTGTAGTAATAATCGTATCTCTCCCATTTCCATCTCGTGCCCTTGAAGGCGAACCGACAGAGTTTCAGCTTGAGTTGGCCAGTTCACTGTAAGCGTCGCAGGGGTTAATGGTGTAACGGAATCAACACTAAGTGTTACCGTCGTATCGTCAATTGAACATGGTGATGTCGTGGCAAAGCAGGTAGGGGGGGAAATGGAAAGCTTAGATTGTTGATATGCTTTGATGGCTGGCATCGTGAAGAAACCAGCCATCATGGTCAGTGCAATGACAATGAGCGAAATCCCTGCTCTCATGCATCATCCTTATATTGTGATCAGTGTTGTTGGCGGTCAGCCACCTTCTCTAAACCCAGTACCAGACCTATTGCTAATGCCGCAGCGACAATGGCATAGAGCAAGTGAGCGGGCTCGTTATAAAGTGCTTCAAAACTAAATGGACTTAGATTAATTTGCTCGAGGGGTACTTGCTCGCCACTAGAGTTTGTACGCCAGCTAACCGTCTCTTTCCATGGCCATATTTTAGGTAATGTCCCTATCATTAAACCAGTCAAGAAGGTTAAAGTGAGGTCTCGGTAACGGTTTAGTAACCAAGAAAGCAGGTGTGAGAAACAAAGCAAGCCCGTGATGCATCCGGTTAAAAATAGCGCAAGGACACCAAACTCTGCCCCTTTCACTGCAGCCAGTACAGGCGTATACATGCCAAGTAGCAGGAGAATGAAGCTGCCAGAGATACCGGGTAAAATCATCGCACAAATAGCAATCGCACCACAGATCAGAAAGTTGATGGAGGTAGGTTCAAGATCCAGTGGTTTTAATACTGTAATCACAAATGCAAATCCAACGCCAAGCAGTAGGAACAATCCGGTCTTGATATCGCGCTGTTTCACTTGCTGCATGACGTGGTAGACCGATACAAGAATCAGCCCGAAAAAGAATGACCACAGAGGGATTGGGTGTGTCTCCATCAACCAAGAGATCAGCTTGGCTAATGTCGCAATACTGGTGAGTACACCGCCGAATAGTGTCACGAGGAAGGTGCCGTTAATTGATTGCCACGCACCTTTCATTCCCTCTTGTTTGAGGGTTTTGATCAAGCTTGGGTTAATGCTACGAATACTGTTAAGTAGTTTGTCGTAAATACCAGTGATAAACGCGATAGTGCCGCCAGAGACACCGGGAACAACATCGGCTGCCCCCATAGCGATTCCTTTAAGAAACGTTGTTAAGTAATTCATATTGAGTTTGTTAAATCTTTTGATGCAGCAAGTATACCCAAGTGGTGGTACTCGGGTATAGGTAAAGTTTTTGCAAATGTGTATGTGAGAAGCTTGGCTTAACGTAATGTCAGCTTGCTGCCATTAAACTTAAGGTTGGCGAGCAGGAACTTGGCATTTTCTCGTCCTTTTTCATCAAACTGAACACCGTAGCGCGCATGAAAGCTGGAGCGCTGCAGGTTACATACCCGACCATAGAGAGGCGCGAAATTTTTCTGCTGTCCTTGAGGCATTAAAAAGGAAATTTCAACCATATCACCGACTTGGTACGGTCGTGCAAGCGGTGTGGTGATAAAGCGGCATCCGCCTTTCGATAGATCGCGCACCTCACATTCCGCTTGTTGGTCCTCAGAGCGCACTCGTCCAATAAGATTGACATCATAGCGCGGCTCTTTGCGCAGTTGCTGTACCTTCATTGTTCGAGGAACGGAGAGTGCGATGTAGGGTAGAGGGTCGCTGACGACATGCTCAATTTGTGCTCTAAAATGAATGACGGCACCTTCACCCCTGGGTGAAATTGCTCTGACGTTGACCCAGAAACCTTCTTGAAAATAGTTGGCTAAATCATCCTCAGACATCATCGGTGGCTCGATCATGACCATAGTGTCAGAGTGGGTACCGATAAAGTTGGCTGCGATTCTAAAGGTTGTTCCTACTGGTGTGGTAATGTTGATGGTCATCTCACTGCTGTGTTCTACCATCGCCAGCGCGTCGATACTGTTTAGTGTAGATACCTCATTTGCAGGTTTTCTCACTGATGTTGTAAGCCCCATTAAGCCTTCCCCGCTTATCGAGATATTTTTATATTTATATGTGTGCCTGTGTGATTCCACCAAGCCGTTATATGTGCGATACCCCTAGCCGAGTATGCAACTTGTAATAATGCCGTCATTCTATGTGGGATCTTTGTTCCAGAAAACAGCTTATTGAGCAATCAATGGTTAGATTTATTACATTTTGTAACATAGATCACGTGAATGCATGTTAATACAAAAAGCCTGACGAGAAAATAGCCAGGCTTTTGAGTGGGATGGTCTGTAGAAAGAGATTAGTGGTCTAAGTAGAGATAGTTTTGCCAACTCTTCATACGAATAAGCACTTTACGCATGATAGAAACATGTGAGAATTTATCTGAGTAAACAGCCACCTCAACCGCGGTACCCATCGGCAGGTCGAACTCGGTTAGATCTTCAGTCAGTTTTAGTGTCACGAACACGCGTCCATTGGTTTTGAGGGCATCGGTACCAAGCAGTTGCCCTCTCGCCTGAATCTGACTCTCGCCTATCGCAGGCAACACTTCTTTGACTTCACCTTTGAAGACACGTCCTGGTATTGCTCTAAATAGAAACTCTGCCTCATAGCCAGTCTTTAAGCGTTGCAGTGAGTTTTGACGAAACGCGCCAGTGTAGAGTACCTCTTCAGTGTGAATGAAGGTCATCACTGGTGCGAGTGGTAATGGGACAGCCATCACACCGGGACGCAAGGCAATCTGTGTCGCATAGCCATCGGTAGGCGCCGTTACGACGGTCTGCTCTAGGTTAAATTCTGCTTGTCTGAGTTCGGCAAGTAATGACGCGACTTGTGTGTTTTCTCCACCAATTTCAGAATCAAGCGCGATTTCGGCTTGTTCTTGGTTGGCATAGGCGACCTCAAGTGCCGCTTGTGATGCTTTGTAAGCTTGTCGACGAGTATCAAGTTGTTGCTCGGTAAACGCACCTTTATCGAAGCCACGTTGATAACGTTGGAACTCGCGTAGTGCTTTATCGCGCTCAGCTAGTGCTTGCTCAACAGCGGCTTTGGTTTCTACTAGATTCGACTCGAGCCCAAGCGCTCCTTGACTTGCCTCTTTAATTTTTGCCTTAACTTTTGCAACTTCAGCGGCAAATGGCTCAGGGTCAATTTTGAATAGAACATCCCCTTTCTTAAGTGGTTGATTCGGCTCAACTGGCACCTCGATAACACGACCACGTACGCCTGAGACAATAGGGGTTGTCGTAAACACCTGGTTACCAATTTGAGTGAATGGATGGTTGTAGTTCATCAAAAGGATGAGCGTACCCACTAAAACAACTCCGCCTAATACTGCCGTCGGGACTGTCCACTTATTAAGGGGAATATTAAAAATCTTGAATATGGCGATGCACAGCGCCGCGTAGGTCATAACGAGTAGTAAATCCATTACTGCTCCTCCTCGGTGTTTTTCTGTATAGACACGTCGGTGGTTCGACTTTTCTTAAGTTGCTCCACTTCTTTTTGCAGCGCGTCAACTTTATCAATGAGCGTGTCTACACGGTGGTGCATATCATGTTGCTCGGCCTCAAGTTTCTTAAAACCCCAACCTCGCTCTTTTCTCCACAGCGTCGCCCATATCCACAAAAATGGCCATATTGCATGCAGGGTAAAAAGGCTAACCCACCCTGCATAGTGAATCGCATCTTGATGTGGGTGTTCGCGATCTTTGGCGATTTCGTAGGGAATATCGTGAATGACGATGATGCCGTAGAAGATCACTAGTGCGACAAAAACCAGCAACCCTAACGCGAAGTAATCTAGAAACATGTGACTTCCTTGTTAATTGTCCTCAATGTTTAGTATTTGGTAAAAGGATTGTTAAAGCAATGACTTGTTGAACTTTTATTTCTGTTTCTGTTGCTTTGTGCACATAGGAAAGTCAGAGGCTTCTTACACAAAGAGAAAACAACCATGTTGTACAAAAAAAAATATTGTACAAATATGGTTTTTCCTACAATACTTATACAAAAATATAACTTGTACATGGAGTGCAGTATGGAAGCGGAAAAAGTCAGAATTGGTATTAGTTCGTGTGTATTAGGGGAGAAGGTGCGCTTCGACTCGGGTCATAAAATCAGTAATTTTGTCACGAAAGAGCTGTCCCCTTACCTTGATTTTGTTTCAGTGTGTCCAGAAGTCGGTATTGGTCTATCCGTCCCCCGACCGACTATCCGCTTAATATCCAACGAGGAACGCATTGCACTTGTGGAGACCAAGGATGAGACCAAGGACTACACGGAGAGCATGTTGTCTTTCTCACACAATACAGTCGATCAGTTAAGCCAAGACAAGCTTTGTGGGTACATCGTGTGTGCGAAGTCACCAACGTGCGGCATGGAACGCGTCAAAGTCTATAAGCACAAGCGTGCCGATAAAGAGGGCATTGGTATGTACACCGAAGTGCTGATGACGAAAATGCCCTGGCTGCCTGTTGAAGAAGATGGTCGATTAAACGACCCGGTTTTAAAGGAAAACTTTATTACGCGTGTCTATAGCCTTCAAGACTTTTACGATTCAATGGGGGATGAGGTCACCGCTGGTAAAGTGGTTGCCTTTCACTCACGTTACAAGCTCTCTCTTATGGCGCATGACCCTTCGTCATACAAAGAGCTTGGTCGTTTGGTGGCCAACGTGAAAGAGTATGACACGGAAGAGTTTTATCAGAAATACCGCCTCGGGTTCATGTTGGCGATGAAAAAGAGAGCCAGCCGCAAGAATAACACCAACGTACTGATGCATATTCAAGGGTACTTCAAGAAGTATTTGGATAAGCAGCAAAAAGCGGAGTTGGCCAAAGTGATTGACGAGTATCGCACTGGTATTTTGCCGCTACTCGCACCGCTCACGTTAATCAAACACTACATCAGTACTTACCCTGATGAGTATTTAGCTAACCAAAAGTATCTGGAACCTTACCCGCAGGAGTTACGTTTACGCTATGGGCTGTGAGAGTAAAAAATACGCGATTAGAGAGATATCAGAACTTACCGGAGTCAAGCCTGTCACGCTGAGAGCTTGGCAGCGTCGGTATAGTCTTATTCAGCCAGAGAGAACCGACAAGGGGCACCGTCTATATACAGAAGCACACCTAGATATCATAAAAGAGATTCAAGGTTGGCTGGCAAGAGGTGTAGCAATTGGCAAGGTGAAAGACCTTCTCGGCAACCCTGATATCGCCCCTAATATTGATGAGCCACCGCAAGCGCTTGAGCATGTGGAGCCTATATTGACGGCGCTTGCGGAAATTAAGGCAGCGAAGGTGGACTCTTTGGTGTCATCTGCTTTCAAAGATTATCCTTTGCAGCAGGTGGAAGATCTTTTAATTGCGCCAGTCATGGAAGCACTGATTAGAGTGAAAGGCAGCAGTCGGTCGGTACAAAAGGCGCTGTTTCAAAGCGTCATGCTTGGTCGTCTCTCCTCGATTATTGAGTCGGAGAACAAGGCTGCCCACAAAGGGCATACCTTAGTGGTTAATCTCGATATGGTGGGTAGCGTTTACGCTTGGTTGTGGTGCATGAAAATCGCTGAGACCGGCCAAAGGGTGACGATGCTCGATGGTGTTGATGATCCGGCGGGTTTGCTTGATATCGGTGTTAATTTCAGTCAATTGTCTTTGTTTTCTAACCGAGCATTGCCGGAGGCCACAAAAGAAACGATTGCTCAGCTCAAGCTTAATTGGGAGAATAAACTAGTCTGCTCTCCTATGATTGAGCATCTTATGTAAGGAGTTCACCATGGAGTTAGTTTGGTTTCGCCGCGATCTGCGGGTGGATGACAATCCAGCACTATTGCAGGCGATTCGTTCAGGTAACCCGGTGCTGGCACTCTACGTTGCGACTCCCTTACAGTGGCAACAGCATAAAATGGCACCGCGGCAAGCAGACTTAATATTTCGCCGTCTTGGCGAGCTACAAAATGATCTCAAAGATTTGGGTGTCCCACTTCTTTATGAAGAAGTCGATGACTATCAACAAGCCGTTGAGCAGATACAACGGATATGTCAGACACACTCAATAACCTCGGTGCATGTGAATAATGAATATGAACTCAATGAGGTGATTAGGGATGAACGGCTACGTGAGGCGTTAGCTGATGCGAATATGGTATTGCATCAATACCATGCTCGATGTTTGACTATTCCTGGTAGCGCGTTGAACAAGCAAGGACACTACTTCAAGGTTTTTACCCCGTTTAAGAAAGCGCTGTTGGCTCAATGGCAACCTAGCGCTATTGAGAAAATAGAGCCGTGTCAGGCTAACTCTGCGTTAGATATTGTTACTCAAGAGTGGGGCAACGCTCAGCACTCTTTTCGATACCCAAGAGAAAACAGTCAAGCTTGGCCCGTCGCGACTCGAGATATACGCCAGCAGCTACGAGACTTTTGCTCTGATACTGTGCAGATTTACCAACAAGAACGCGACTTCCCCGCTCGCTCCTCCACCAGTAAACTGTCCGCATACCTAGCGATTGGCGCTTTGTCTCCAAAGCAATGTGTGGCACGTCTATACGCCAATGGCGAGCATCTTTCTGAGGGAGGGAGCACATGGCTTAGTGAGTTAATTTGGCGCGATTTTTATCAGCATCTCATCTACTTTGAGCCCAAACTGTGCAAACACAAAGATTTTGTAGAATGGGCGCCGCGAATTCAATGGCTCTATTCACCAGAGTATTTACTGAGCTGGCAAGAAGGTCGAACAGGTTACCCTATCGTCGACGCAGCGATGCGTCAGTTGAATCAAACTGGATGGATGCATAATCGATTAAGAATGGTGGTGGCGAGCTTTTTGACGAAAGATCTACATTTGGATTGGCGTCTGGGCGAGGCGTACTTTATGTCTAAGTTGATTGATGGTGATTTTGCTGCCAATAATGGCGGTTGGCAATGGTGCGCATCAACGGGATGTGATGGGCAGCCGTACTTCCGGATTTTTAACCCGATAAGTCAAGGGGAAAGATTTGATGCTCAAGGAGAGTTTGTCCGACAGTGGATACCAGAGTTGAAGGAGGTGCCCAATAAGTTCATCCATGCACCATGGAAGTATTCAGAGTTTGACAATGTTGATTATCCACCGCCAATAGTTGATCACAAAGCCGAAAGAGAGATAACCTTAGCACTATATAAAGAAGCGAAGGATCTCTAATGAAGTTGCGTAAGTACTTGTCACTGTGCTGGTTATTGAGTGCATCAGCGTGGTCGACGACGTATAGCTTGCCCCCAGAGGGCAGTAACATTGTTGGCCGTACTCAATATCATGTTATTGAGCAAGGGGAAACGTTAGCAAATATTGCGAAGCAGTATGACGTTGGCTTTTTGTCTTTAATGGCGGCCAACAAAGGGGTCGACCCGTTCCTTCCTCAAGCTGATCATGTGCTGACGATACCGAGCCAAATTATATTACCCCAAGCGGAGCGAAAAGGTATCGTGATTAACCTGGCAGAGCTTCGATTGTACTACTTTGACCCTGACGAAGAAGTGGTCCACATCTTCCCGGTAGGTATCGGTCGAGTTGGGCGTGATACACCAGAGATGAAGACTCGTATCAGCCAGATGCGTGAAGCGCCGACATGGACACCCCCACAGTCGGTGAGACGCGATTACCTCGCGAAGGGTATCGAGTTACCTGCTGTTGTGCCGGCTGGCCCTGACAATCCGCTGGGAGAATACGCAATGCGCTTGGCCTATGGGCATGGCGAGTATCTGATTCATGGTACTAACAAAGATTTTGGAATCGGCTTGCGCGTCAGCGCTGGGTGTATTCGCATGGAGCCTAAAGACATTGAGTGGTTGTTTTACCAAGTGGATAAAGGCACCAATGTGCGCATTATCGATGAGCCGGTAAAAATGACTTTGGAACCCGATCGCAGTGTGTTTGTTGAAGCGCATGAGCCGCTGACTCGCAGCGATGGCACTAAGAAGGACTTAGAGATCCCATTGGAGTTGCGCTGGTGGTTAGATGAATATGGTTTGTCTGATAGCAAAACCAGAGCTGTACTAATGGCACAAAACGGTGTCCCAGTTGAGGTGGTGGAGTCTCAGCTTTAAAGTTTGTATCAATATTGATACCAAATGTTCAGATAAAAAAAGAGCCTGCAACTGCAGGCTCTTTTTATGGAATCTTGCTGTCTAACAAATTACTTAGTGTAAGACTGTGCAATGTTGTCGATACGCTCGTTAGCGCGTGCCGCTTCTTCTTGTGCAGACATAGCTGCGTCGTTTGCTTTCTGAACGTCAGCAGCGTACATAGACTTCAGTGAAGAAACGTCTTGGCTAAGTTGGTTTACTTGCGCGTTTAGCTCGTTCAGTTGAGCAGTTGTCTCTTCATCTGGACCTGACGCACAGCCAGCTAGTAGAAGTACAGAAGACGCTGCAGCTGCGATTAACATTTTGTTCATCATGAACTCCTTGCATATAGATTTAGGTATCAATTAACGCCCTATACATTCTTTTTATATAGTGACACAAGCAATTGTAGACATAATCTTGCTTAACACAAAGCATAGAAAAGCTAAAAAAACCAAGAATTTAATTAAAACGCAAATAAGTTGATCTTGATCTCAAAAATGATTAAAAAAATTAGCATACGAGTCGATCTTTTAACCTTTACTTGCTAAGGGTCGTTAAAACTATCGAAAATTCAGTAGCTAACGGATGTTGCGAGATTGTTTGAATTGTCAACAGGCAAATTTAGTCACCTTTTAGTGCGAGAGCGACTAAAATCGAACTAGATTTGGGTAGTTCACGCTTTTGTTGTACTATTACGCGCTTTTTTAAAATTCGTTGGAGACAGCTTTTGCAGTTTAAAGATTTGGGCCTAGACAACCGCCTACTAAAGACACTTAACCACTACGATTTCCGTAAGCCTACGGACATCCAAAAACAGGCTGTGCCTGTGGCGATTGCAGGTAAGGATTTGTTGGCTTCGTCGAAAACAGGCTCAGGCAAGACACTGGCATTTGTTTTGCCAATGCTGCATAAAGCGCTTAAGTCAAAAGCGTTCTCCGCGAAAGACCCTCGAGCTGTGATTCTTGCCCCTACGCGAGAGTTGGCTAAGCAAGTATATGGTGAGCTGCGCTCTATGCTGGCTGGCTTGTCATACGAAGCGACGTTGATTCTTGGCGGTGAAAACTTTAATGACCAAGTAAAAGCGCTGCGTAAATACCCGAAGTTTATCGTTGCAACACCGGGACGCTTGGCTGACCATCTAGAACACCGTTCTCTATTCCTTGATGGCTTAGATACATTAGTCCTTGATGAAGCTGACCGTATGCTTGATCTTGGCTTCGCACCAGAGTTGCGTCGTATTCATAAAGCGGCAAAGCATCGTCGTCGCCAAACACTAATGTTCTCTGCAACGCTCGATCATGCAGAGGTCAACGATATTGCTTCTGAGATGCTTAATGCCCCCAAGCGCATCGCGATTGGCGTGTCGAATGAAGAGCACAAAGACATCAATCAACGCTTCTACTTATGTGACCACCTTGATCACAAAGAAGCGATATTGAATCGTGTACTCGAAGAAGCGGAATATAAGCAGCTGATTATCTTTACCGCAACACGTGATGATACTGAGCGTTTGTGCGCTAAGTTGAATGAGAAGAAGCTCAAAGCGGTAGCACTGAGTGGTAACTTGAATCAAACGCAGCGCAATACGATCATGAGTCAGTTTGAGCGTGCAGTATTCAAGATTTTGGTGACTACCGATGTCGCATCACGCGGTTTGGACATTGCGAATGTCACGCACGTGATCAACTTTGATATGCCAAAACACACCGAAGAGTATGTACACCGTGTTGGTCGTACGGGTCGTGCGGGCAACAAAGGGGATGCGATTTCATTGGTCGGTCCGAAAGATTGGGCTAGCTTTAAACGTATTGAAACCTACCTGCAACAAGACCTCGCTTTCTCTGAGTTAGAGGGTTTGAAAGGTAAGTTTAAAGGCATTAAACCACGTAAGCCTGATTTCCGCGGAAAGAAGGTGGATAACACCAAAGCAAAAGCGAGCAAGAAACCAGCGCAGAAGAAGAAACCTGTTAAGCGCGACAAAAGCTTTTATAAGCATGTTGCGGTGGGTGACGCAGTGTTCGTACCTAAAAAGAAAATTGCACCGAAAGTGGATGATGAGTAGGTAGCACGCACGACTTATAAAAAGGTGACCATTGGTCACCTTTTTTTGTTCATCGATCTCTGTTCAATCGATATGTATTGGTGAGTTCTGATTTCGTTCGGACTGCCATTATCTAAATATTCGGACAACGCACTTAAGTTTGAGCAGATAAATGGAACAAAATGTTACACAGCAATCCTGCTCTATCGCATCACAAAGGCGCTTTTTGTGTTAGTGATATGTTTTAGTTTTGCTCATAGTCACTCGTGTTTACTGTCTGAACAAATAATGACGAATGATTGACAGTTAGTGGCTTTGCACCTGTTAAATCAAGCCTTCCTTCAAAGGAAAAGCAAATGAACAAACTTATTCTTAGTCATTTTTACGTTTATGTTACGACCAATGTTAATAGATACTTAAGAAACGTGACTCTAGTTCTATTATTGCAGGGTATTCTTGGGTGAGTCTCTCAAAAGAGGCGTCGGTAATTTTTGTGTCACATGTCATTGATGCTTCAATTAAGTGAAATATAACTGTCACATTAGCAGCCTAAAGTGGGCACCGTTCATGAAAACAACGGCAATGGTGCCAACAAAGGAAATTTGTGATGAAAAAGACAGTTATCGGTGCAATGGCACTTCTAGGCGCAATGGCAGTGACTACAGTTTCTGCTAAAGAAACAATCTCTGCTGTAGGTTCTAGCAGCGTAACTCCACTGATGGAAGTTTTCTCTGAAACATACATGAAGACTAACGACAACGTATTCATCGAAGTACAAGGTCCTGGTTCTTCTGCAGGTGTTCGTGCTGCTAAAGCAGGTACAGCTGACCTAGGTATGTCTTCACGTGCTCTTAAGGAAGATGAAAAAGAGCCATCTCTAGTTGAACTGACTGTTGCACTTGACGGTATCGCAGTTGTTGTTAACCCAAACAACAACATCGAAGGCCTAACTGCTGACCAGGTTACTGCTATCTACAAAGGTGAAGTATCTAACTGGAAAGAAGTCGGTGGCGAAGACAAGCCAATCGTTGCTGTAACTCGTGATACTGCATCTGGTACTCGTGGTGCTTTCGAAGACATCATGGATCTTAAGCAAAAAATCTCTGGCCAAACAGTAACGGCTATCTCTCAGCGTGCTCAAGTTGCTAACGGTAACGGTGCTCTGAAAACGATGGTTGCTTCTAACCCATACGCTATCGGCTACATCTCTCTAGGTACTGTTGACGCAACAGTTAACGCTCTACCAATTGACGGTGTTGAAGCATCTGTAGACAACGTTAAGAACGGTTCTTACAAAGTTGCTCGTCCTTTCCTAGTTCTTTACAAAGAAGGCAAGCCATCTGCTGAAGCTCAAAAATTCCTAGACTGGATGATTGATGCTGAAGCTCAAACTCTAGCTGAAGCTAAAGGCTACATCTCAGCTCAGTAATTAGATATACAAATTATTAGTTGCTCAGCCCCCATTTTGGGCTGAGCCTTTTCTGTCTCATCCGTTTTTACTTCGGAAATCGAGAATTCAATATGACCATCGCAACAAATAGTGAAAAGCTTATGAACACTGAAGCTAATGCTATCAATAACTCAGGTCTACGCGAGAAAAAGCGTGTAGATTGGAGAGAACGTATTTTCCACGGTCTGTTCTTGACCAGTGCTGTTATCGGTATTGTATCTCTAGCAATCATTGCTTATTTCATCGTTCGTGAAAGTATTCCTGCTTTCCAACAAGTAGGTGTAACTGGCATTGTATTAGGTCAAAACTGGCTTCCACCTGCACTATACGGTGTTGCAACCATGATTGTTGCTTCACTGGTGTCGACGCTAGGTGCGGTTGTCGTAGGCGTCCCAATCGGTGTCCTAACGGCGATCTTTATTGCTGAAATCGCGCCAAAGCGCGTTGCAAACATCATTCGCCCAGCGGTAGAGCTACTAGCCGGGATCCCATCGGTCGTCTACGGCTTCTTCGGCCTGGTTATTATCGTTCCACTCATTCAACAAGTATTTAATGTACCAGCAGGTAACACGATTCTTGCAGGTATCATTGTATTGGGTGTCATGATTCTTCCTACGGTTATCACAGTCTCTGAAACATCGATTCGTGCTGTGCCGCGCACATATAAAGAGGGCTCGCTTGCTCTGGGTGCATCGAAAATCTACACCATCTTTAAGCTCCTAGTTCCTGCTGCTCGTTCGGGCATCATGACCGGTGTGATTCTGGGTATCGGTCGCGCACTGGGTGAGACGATGGCAATCATTATGGTGATGGGTAACGCACCAGCAATGCCTGAGGGCATCCTTGATTCAGCTCGTACACTGACTGCAAACATTGCGATTGAAATGTCATACGCAAGTGGCGTTCACGCCAATGCTCTGTACGCAACTGGTGTGGTTCTTCTAGCGTTTATCATGATTTTGAACGCAGCACTGCTTTACCTAAACCGTGAGAAGGCGAAATAAGACTATGGATCGCGTTAAATTAAAGAAATCACGAGATTTTAAAGACCAAGTTCTCAATGCTTTTGTATGGACAGCCGCAGCGGCAACAGTCGGCTTCCTGTTCTGGATTATTTGGTACATCCTGTCTAACGGCTTACAGCACGTTAACTGGGAATTTATTTCAAGCGACTACACACGTACAGGTGCAACACAGGGTATCTTCCCTATGATTGTGTCAACTATCTACATGGTGATTGCATCGATTGCCGTGGCGGCTCCGCTAGGTATTATGACGGCAATTTACTTAACAGAGTACGCAAAGGTAGGTAGCAAGTTGGTGAAAGTGATTCGTTTCTGTACTGAATCACTGGCGGGTATCCCGTCTATCATCTTCGGTCTGTTTGGTATGACCTTCTTCGTGACTATCATGGGCTTTGGTTTCTCGATTTTGTCGGGTGCATTAACGCTAAGCATCTTGATTCTTCCGGTTATCATTCGTACCACGGAAGAAGCACTAATGGCAGTACCACAAACCTACCGTGAAGGCTCTTACGGCCTTGGTGCTTCAAAAATTTACACTATCTGGCGTTTGATCTTGCCAAGCGCAATGCCAGGTATCTTAACCTCGGTCATTCTAAGTATTGGTCGTGTCATCGGTGAATCTGCTCCAGTCTTCTTGACTGCGGGTATGGTTGCTCGTATCCCTGATTCATTAATGGATTCAGGTCGTACGTTAACCGTTCACCTATTTAAGCTAACCACAGAGCTATTCACTATCGAAGAGTGGAATCAAGCTTACGGTACAGCAACGGTTCTGATTGTCGTGGTGTTGGTCATCAACATGATCACCAAGCTCATCGCGAGCCGATTCAATACAGCAACTTACTAAAATGCACTCATAGCGCAATTGACACGAATTTAAGATTTAAGAGATTAAGAAAATGAACAAGTTTGATATTGAAAACCTAGACCTATTCTACGGCGATAACCAAGCACTTAAAGCAATCAACCTACCGATCCCGACTAAGCAAGTGACGGCACTTATTGGTCCGTCTGGCTGTGGTAAGTCGACGCTGCTTCGCTGTCTGAACCGCATGAACGATCTCATTGAAGGCGTAAAGATCACAGGTAAGCTAGACATGGATGGTACTGATATCTACGGTAACATCGACGTCGCTGACCTACGTATCAAAGTCGGTATGGTTTTTCAAAAGCCAAACCCATTCCCGATGAGTATCTATGAGAACGTTGCATACGGTCTGCGTGCTCAAGGTATCAAAGACAAAAAGCACATTGATGAAGTGGTAGAAAACTCTCTTCGTGGTGCAGCACTTTGGGATGAAGTGAAAGATCGTTTGAAGTCGCACGCATTTGGCCTATCTGGTGGTCAGCAACAACGTCTGTGTATTGCTCGTACAATCGCAATGGCACCAGATGTTATCTTGATGGATGAACCAACATCAGCACTTGACCCAATTGCAACGCACAAGATTGAAGAGTTGATGGAAGAGCTTAAGAAAGACTACACCATTGTGATCGTGACTCACTCAATGCAACAGGCTCGTCGTATTTCAGACCGTACAGCCTTCTTCTTGATGGGTGAGCTGGTTGAGCATAATGATACAGATGTGATCTTTAGTAACCCGAAAGACGACCGTACACAAGGTTATGTAAACGGCGACTTTGGTTAATCGAATTTACTGGCATATAACACTATAACTATAAGCGATGGTACTCTTGCCCTTCTTTATGAAGGGCTTTTTTACGTTCAAGGCTAGTGAAATGATCTGATTCTAGGCTAGCTTTTACGAGTACGAGCCAGTTGCTCGAAAGGCTTTGGGTCGAGCAAACTTCATTTCATACATATTCTGGTCGGCGAGGGTAAGTAGCTGCTCGATGTCATCGGAGTCTAGTGGGTAGCGAGCGATACCGATGCTAGTGCCAACCTTTACCTGTGTACCTTCTTCCAACCATACCGGTTGATTAAAGCAGTGATCGATGTGGCTGAGTAGTGGATTGATCTCGTAGTGGTGGCAGCTCGCGATTAGGATAGAAAACTCATCCCCTCCCATCCGATACACTTTAGCGTCATAGGGCTGAATAGTCTCTAGCAAGCGTGTTGCTATTTGCACCAGTGTTTCATCACCTGCCTGATGGCCATGGCTATCATTAATTTCTTTAAAACCGTTTAAGTCGAGGATAAGAAGGGTAAATTCACTGTTTTTCTGCATGTTTTTTAGCGCTTCAACAAACGCCAATCGATTCGGTATGCCGGTGAGTGAATCAGTCCGAGAAAGTTTACGATGATGACTTGCTTCTCGATAGAAGATATAGCTAATCAGCCCAGTGCAAATCAACATAGCAGCGAGTAAGAGTAACTGAACAATAGTTAATGTATTCACTTGTTCTACTCGAGCTAAATGCTTGGGGCTGTTTAGACGGTAGTTATGTGAGATAAATTCGGTAACCGCGGCATAGATGGCGTTAAGTCGGGTAGAAAGCTGCTCTGCTTCGTACTGAGTACTCACTTTTGCAAGATACGGTTCTATCTGTTTGAAGTTAGCAAATTGACGACTGAAGAAGTCTTTATAGCCGTGTTCAGTGACAAAAGTACGTGATTCACGACTGCTAAGAAGGATGTCAAAACGGCTCCATGTGAGCTCATAGTGGAGAATGACGTCTTCCTTCTTGTTGCCGGGCAGGTAGGAGTATGAACTTATTGCTGTGAGTTCGGTGAACTCCTTGACCAGTTGATAGAGAAACCACTGGGCTTCGTTTTGATGGTTGGTATAGCTTTTGGCGAGCTCTTTAGTGGTAACGAGCAGATAGATGTTCGCCGCAATTAATGTGATAGATAACACCATGAGGACAGATTTCGTTTTGAACAAGAACCCCTGCAACATTACTTTAGACCACTCAGCTTGTTGTGAAAGCGTATATCACTGATTTGCCACACCATCTTTTCGTAGTAAATGTGGTTATCTAGGGCAGGATAACGTTTTAAGTCAAATACAAACCAATAGGGGCCTTTTTCCCTCACTCTCATCTCACGCCCGTTCCTTTTATAGGCGATGATTGGATTAAAATGAGTGATGTCACTCCAATCAACATCTGCACGATAGTCGTTAAGGGCACTGAGCGTGATGTATGCCGGTGTGGCAATTTGATATTGCTGGATTAAATCCTGCAAACGAAAACCAACAAAGCTTTGCTCGTCTGCATACCAAGGCAGAGAAGTAGAGAAGCTGTATATAGGCAGGCGATTTTCTATCTCTGAATATGGCAGTTGCAGAGACTTTCCCTCAGCAAGATGCAGCGTTAAGGGCTTGGTGAGGGCGGGGGTTGAGATAATGAGGCATAAAATGAATAGCCTAATAGTCATGGCAGTCTTCCCTGATTACCTGCTAATTCAAAATAGGAGGTAGGAATTCTATCACTAAAGGTTACTTAAATGTTAACATTTGTTGTCTTCAGAATATCTATCTTTGATAGTCGTGCATTTCCACAATAAAAAAGCTCGAGCAGGACTCGAGCTTTCGAAGAACAGATAATATCGCTTTATCAGAATATTAGGTGAGCCACACCAGCAATAACAGGCAGTGTCACTAATGTACGTAAGATAAAGATTAGGAACAGTTCACCGATGTTTACCGGGATTTTGCTACCTAGTAACAGTGCACCCACTTCTGACATGTAAATTAACTGGGTGACAGACATTGCAGCGATGACGAAGCGTGTCATCTCACTATCAATTGAAGCTGCAAGAATCGCAGGAATAAACATGTCCGCGAAGCCAACCACAATAGTTTGTGACGCTTGTGCAGCCTCTGGAATACCCAGTAACTCTAAGAATGGGATAAATGGCTGACCTAAGAAGGCGAATACGGAAGTGTATTCAGCAATTACTAAAGCAATAGTCCCCAGTCCCATGACAACTGGAAGCACACCGAACACCATATCAATAGCATTTTTCACGCCTTCACTGGTCACAGATATCGGTGATTTTACTTGGCTTGCCTTAAACATGGCGAGCTTTAAACCCCAAGAGAAAGTGGTATGGCCTTCCGGTAGTAGGTTGTCATCTTTGTTTGGCGCTGTACCGTCGATAAACAGGTCTTTTTTACGACTTAACGGAGGCAGGCGTGGAACAATGACTGCTGCGACGAAACCCGCTAAACAAACCGCACCGTAAAACGGTAGGAAGAGGTACTCTAATTCTACCTGGGCAATAACCACTAAGCTGAACGTGATTGATACCGCAGAGAACGTTGTGCCAACAATAGCGGCTTCACGTTGGGTATAGAACTGCTGCTCGTACTGCTTACTTGTCATAAGAATACCCACGCTACCATCGCCTAACCACGATGCAATACAGTCGATTGCACTACGACCAGGCAAATTGAAGATAGGGCGCATGATCTTACTTAACATAGTGCCAAACAGCTCTAGAAGGCCAAAGTTGAGCAGCAGTGGTAGTAACAAGCCTGCAAAAATAAACACTGAAAACAGCGTTGGTAGCAGGCCTTCAAGCACAAGCCCACCGGTGTTCTCTTCCCAAATGGCTTCGGGGCCAAACTGGAAGTAGGTCATCACAACAGCAAGACCACCAATCACTCGCACCGCTAACCAAAGTGGTGAAGGGGACAGCAAATCATTGAGAAATTCGTTTCTAGCTATAAAAGCCGGCTTTACCACTCGGTAAAGTAAAGAAGCTATCGCCATAAATGCGATGATCGCGGTGACAAGTGGAACAATGATACCTTCCATTGCACCTTGAAGAGATTTTGCCAATATCGCCACAGGGATAGTCAGGTCACCGTTAAAGCTAACCGGAGCCATGAATAGAAACAGGCCGATAAGTGATGGGATTAAGAATACCCAAAATGTTGATTTAGTGTGTTTTTTATTAAGTATTGATGCTTGGTCTTGCATGGCGTGACTCATATAACTGCAAATTATTGTTGTTATCTGACGACGGAATATTTATGCACAAATGATTCGCTTTTAGTCATTGGCGCAGATAATATACGGAAATAGGGTTTTCTGGCAATAGATATTCACATCAATTTGCTAAATATGCAGTGATATATGTTGCAAAAAAGTAAATGTCTCACCTTTCTATTTTTCTTTGGCTAATGTAACGTACGGATTACTAAACCTTTATGAGGAAATGGCCATGGGGCGCCGTATTTTTAATATCCCGGTATTATTGTTCATTCCACTTGTGTTGCTTTTTATAGTGATTGTAGCGGGTGTCTATCGTTTTACATTAAAAGACCAAGAAATAATGGATAAGTTTGCTGCCGCCCAGGTAAGTGATCCGGTTGTTGAACAGTTGTTTGATCTAAGGTTGCCAGTTGCTTTGGTGATGCCGTTGCCCGAGACTCTAGCAAATGCGGTGTTTACCCAGTTTCACCAAGAGCACCAACTGGCGAGTGCCACCTATGATTCTGGGCAGGAGCGAGGCATCGTGACAATAAGCAAACACCCACAGTTGCCAGTGCCACTAAAGCTCGGCCAGGGTGTGTTGGCGATTGCCACGGTGAGCAATCAGGGCTCTGGTCTATTCTCTTACCTCGTCTCATTTGGCCTTGACCGTCAGCGTACCCGCTTGGTTACCCTTGATAGTCACTTTTTAGGTGACAGAATCAATGTCACGGACCTGCTCAATGAAGCTGATCACATTTCTATCATTTATTTTGAGCATGCCCCACAGCAAGCGATGGCAGATGAACCGACACAAAAAGTAGAAAAACAACTGATTGTCAATGATTTGGGCAAAATTACACAAAAATAACTTCTGTCAATAAGTGTAAAGAGTTCAAACAAGTGTTCTATGGTCATGACTTTTTGTTAAAAAAACGCTATTCTGGCGAGGTTTTTCATCCTGCGATTTTTATGTTTTTGCTATCAGGATAGCGGGTCATACCAAACCTTGAGACGGTATAATTGTGTTTTTTAGAAATCTAACAAAGAATTTTTCGAGCATGAGCTACAAAAAGAAGTTTGCTCTGTGCTCCTCTCCGATATTGCTGGCGGGCTTATTAGGCTTGATACCTGACTCCAGCAATCAGCAAACCGTGGCGATCAACATTGATACTAAGCCACTGTCACAACAACCTCAGCCAGAGATCATTGAAGAAGTCGATTTTCCTAGCTATGAATACGTTATCCAAAAAGGCGATAACTTAAGCTCCATCTTTACTAAACTTGGCTTCGGCTATCAAGAGATGATGCAAGTCATGGAAACCGACTTGAGTTACCTCTCTTTGGATACCTTGCGTCCTGGTAATACTTTGCGTTTTTGGAGTGAAGAAGATCACCGCTTGAGCAAAATGATGCTTGAGTTTAGTCCAGTCGATAAGGTTGTGTATACCAGGCTCGACGATACGAGTTTTGAATATCAGCGTATTGAAGAAGAGGGCGTGTGGGAAAATCGCGCCTTTATCGGCGAGGTGCATGGCACGTTTTCTCAATCAGTTAACGGTTCGGGCTTAGGTAATACGGATGTCGAGAACGTCGTGAGCTTACTAAAAGATAAGCTTAACTTTTCTCGTGATCTACGTGCAGGTGATCGTTTTGAGATTGTGCAGTCACGTCAGTCTTATGAAGGCAAGTTAACGGGGAATACAGAGATTCAAGCGATCCGCATTTTTAATCGTGGCCGTGAGGTGAGCGCTTACTTGCACAGTGACGGTCAATATTACGATAAAGATGGCGAAAGTCTGCAGCGTGCTTTTCGTCGTAAACCGATGGATGGGAACTACCGCTTAAGCTCTCATTTTAATCCAAACCGCAAACACCCTGTGACAGGCCGTGTTTCCCCGCACAATGGCACAGATTGGGCAACGCCAACGGGCACGCCTATTGTGTCTACGGGTGATGGCGTTGTTGCGATGACGCGTAATCACCCTTATGCGGGTAAGTATGTAGTAATTGAGCATGGTAATACATATAAGACGCGTTACTTGCACCTGAGTAAGATTCTCGTTAAGCAGGGACAAAAAGTGTCTCGTGGACAGCGGATTGGTCTTGCTGGTGCAACGGGTCGAGTCACGGGAGCTCATATCCATTATGAGTTGATGATTCGTGGTCGCCCTGTGAATCCAGTAACCGCAAATATCCCAATGGCGAGCTCAGTACCAAAAGAGGAAATGGCTAAGTTTGTGGCTAAGCGTGATGAGCTTAATGGCTGGTTGAAAGATCAAGAGCTACAACTCGCAAATCAAATTCCTGATGAGAACAATGCGAGCTAAGCAAAGCTGTGAATAGATGAGGAAAATGGCGCTGAAATTATCAGCGCCATTTTTGTTGTCGACGTTCACTCAGCTATTTTTATTCCAGAGTGATAGGGCTGATTGGGAAGTTCAATGCTCCATCTTGAATAAAGTCCACCATGTGAGTCGTCATTGCCGCGTGCGCCGCTTGGTCTGCCAGTGCAGGGTCTTGAGGGAACACAAATGTGCTGTGAGAGCTGATATCGGAGAAGCGAATGAAGTTACTTTGTGCCGGGCTTGTACTTGCGCTATCAATGACATTTAATCCTAGCTTGCTCGCCAACGGCTCCGTGCCTGCAAATCCACGGTTGGGCACGTTGTTTGGCACTGTATCGTCACCAGAGACTTGAGAGAAGTACAATGGAATTGGGTTTTCTAGCAAGTAGGACGCATTCGTAAACGGGTCAATGGAGTCCAGTATCGTTTGAGTCGCATAGGCGAATTGATTGAAACCCGCTTCAAGCGCAGGCACAGCCTCTGGCGCTGCCTGTACAAACGCCGCGTAACAGTCAGATTCACTTAAACTTGCACAAAACGAGGCACTAAACCCTTGATAATCGCTACTCGCCGCGAGGGCGACATTATGTTTGATTAAGTTGCCGTAGCTATCTGAGCCTAAGAGCAGTTCGACGATATGTCCCCCCGAGTTTTTAGCCGCCAAACCGCTAAAGTTAAATAGTGCATCTGCGCTTGGAGCACCTAAGCTGCGGTTGGCATTCGCAACGGTACTGATTGCCACCATCCCGCCAAGAGAGTGACCCACCATGGTTGGCGGCGTTGAGATCAAATCAACATTAGCGAGAGGAGACGAGCCAAGCAACATAGCTTGTTGCGAATAGCTCAAAGCGGCACGTAAACCGAGAATATCCAGCACGCTCTGGCGGAAGTTATCCCTTGCCACAGGAATATTACTGAGGTTTAAGTAAGCGGTGACATCAGCATTTGCCGAGCGCTCTGCATCGAGACTACGTGAGCCATGCAACGGCATATCTATAGTGATAACGGCAATGCCCTGTTGCGCGATATTGGCCGCCATAAAGTAGGCATTTTCTTTGGCCGAGGTGATACCGTGTTGATAGATAGCGACTGGCCAATCTTGGGGAGCCCCTGTCGGTGTAAACAGCAGGAACTCGACGGGTTGCAACGACTTTATTTTGGGGACTGGCGCATAACGCGTGATCAGTCGATCAGCATCTAACGCGGTACCATCCGATTTTGTGAGCTCAAGACCGATGAGCTTAGCTTGTTCCGTCAATTCTGTAGCAAGCATCGTCGTATCAACACCCGCTTCGATCAGCTGCGCGCCAATGGTCGCTTGCTCTTGAGGATCTGCCAGCGCATTACTCACGATAGCCAGGCTCGGCATAGCGGATACGAAAGGTTGACTAGACCAGTCCTCTCCCTGCTCTAGATAGTGCGGTAGCATGACGACGCCCTTAGACACGGTCACCTGATTGCCCGATTGCTGATACAACCCTTGTAACGTCTGTTTAAGGTCGAGGGGGGAGTGACTATCAAAGAAGGTAGTAAAATTGGTATCGGCGGCTAAAGCGGTGGCGTAATCCTCTGAAGAAGTGAATTGTAACGTGTAAGCTGTTGCGAGATTGACGTCATTCGGGTTGGCTGCATCCTTCCAAATAGCACCAAGGTTGCCTTGTGATAGCCCTAATGCGGTCGCTCCTTTAGTGGCGAAGAAGGTTTCACCCACCGATTGAGTTGAGAACCACGTAGAGTAGATGATGGTGTCAGCATCTACGCCAACCGCCGAAAAGAGGGCTTCGGTACCCTGGGTGACGGCTTGCAAGGTCTTCAGTGGCTCATCAGAATACGCAGTTCTTGTCGATTTGAGTGCAGCATAACTGCTGGATGTGCCAATAGGTTCTCCACCTTCATCATCAATGTCGGATGTGACAGCTAAAATGTACTCACTGGCTGGGTTGAGCTCCTTGCCTTGCAATACGATGGATAACGAGTCACTTGCTGAGTTACCAACAACGATATAGTCGGTGCCCTGTTGTAAGATTGTTTTAGGTTGGGGTGAGCCAGTTAATCCCTCTGTTAACTCAACAAGGTGAACGCCAGAGGTTAGGACACCATCAGGCAGACCAGCGCCAGAAAACGATAGCGTAATGGGCATTGAGGTTGACCAGCCGTCCATAGTGCTCATAGCGGCTGCGGGGTTGGATAGACTGTCATCACCTTTGGTTGGCAGGTCGAGTGTCCCGTCAACGGTATTCATTAGTGTATAGCTTGGAAGGGGAACGCTCGCGTCACTGCCTTGCAGTGTAAAAATGATGCTCGTATCTCTATCTAATGCCGCCTGTATGTGAGCTTCATATTGGCCAGAGCTCGAAAGCTCACTTGAAGAATCGTCTCCACAACCGGCTATGACAAGTAAGGCAGTAGATAGGGCTGTAAGCTTAAATAACGGTTTCATAATGCAATCCTTGCCTTTTAGAATTTATAGTTTGCTTGAATAGCGGTGATGTAGGCTAAACCTTCAGATTCGAAATTAAAGGTTTCACCCACGGAGTTCGTCTCAGTGAAGGAGCCGTCATCACTGACCACAAGGGCAAACCCAGCGTCGAAAGACCAATGGTTGTTGTGTAAATAAGTTGCCCCTATGCTGTACCAATACCTGTCACTATCAGGAATGCTAAGTGTTGCCTTTCCGGCTTGTTCATCGAAAGCAAACCCTAGTCGCCCGATCCATTGCTCATTGAAGTTGATTGTGGTGCCGATTGAGTAGCGGCTGCTGTCATCGTATTCTTCGGGTTTGAAAAAACAGATTCTGTTATCACACTCTGGAGAGGTCGCTTTCAGCTCTTTGAATGCACTCCACTCTGTTCTGAGATAGCTGTAGTGAATTGCAAAGGTATCGTTGAGTTGATGAAAACCAGATAGCTCCCAAATAGCGGGTAAGTCGACAACGAGCTGTGCCTTTTTCTTAGAGCCATCTGTATCAGTGAAGTCACCATCATCGAAATCAATTTCGACCTCTGAACGATAGCCAAAGCCAAAGCGATGGTTCTCATTGATTTCGTACATGGCTCCAATGTTCCAACCCCAGCCAAACGTATCGCCTTCCATGCTGATGAGTAAGTCTGAGCGATTCCTTCCGAACAGTTGGCTCAGGTCCCGACCAAAATGACGATTCAATTCTGCGTGGGCGTATACTAGGTTTAAACCTGCCCCGATGCTGAAGTTATCGTTTACTCTATAAGCAACAGAAGGGTTGATGTTGACTGAGACCAATGATGTGTCGCCAGCCATGTCTCCCGCAGCGATGTCATCGGGATAGTCCGTTGCCACACCATACGTGGTGAACATACCAATGCCCCACGCCCACTTTTCGTTGATTGGGCTCAGATAATATCCGGCAGGGACTACTTGCAGTGGCGCGACATCATTGGATCTCTCCATGTTGGTTGTGTCGTATATGTCCACTTCTGGGTCAATAATTGATATTGCTCCCGAAAACATAGCGCGATCAAATCTTGTCATCGCTGCAGGGTTGCGAGCAATCACGGATGCGTCTTGTGCTACCGCGGCCTCTCCAGAGAAGGCGCGGCCAAGGCCGGAGGCGGAATGCTCTGCAACTTGAAAGCCAGCAGCATGGGCTTGAAAGCTAGCAAATATTGCTAGCGAGAGCGTAGAGTAGTGTCTTATCTTCATTAATCAGATCTCCAAGGATCGGGTATTATTATTCCATTGCGCCTTAAAGTTAATGATATGTTAATAATTTGTCAAAGTTCATCTTGCTTTTATTTTACTTTCGAAGCTTTGATTTAATTTCCTTATCTATTAGTTAGATAGGAAGGGCTTGTACTCTTAAAGAGGTAGGATGAGTAGGTAATTGAGAGCCTTGTATGAGTGTGGATTCAAACGCCGCATTAATGTCTAAAGCTAAGTGCCATTAGGCTCAATTAGATGTATTTAAACGTTATGGGTTTAATTCGCTCTGATATGATTTATAAGGAATTTATTTAAGTTTTTTCAAAAAAACTCATTTTCTTGCTGGCTGAGCGAGTTGTGTGGAAAGGAGGGTATGTTCTTGACGTCGTTATACAAAAGTTTGAAGGTGCGAGGAGTGGTCTGTGCTTTCACTCTATTTTCGGTATGGTTTTCTACTGCTTCCTGGGCCAACCATGCACTGTTTTTTCCGTTTGTGGATACTCAACAATCTTTGGGTGTGATAAGCGATGTGTTTGAAGATGAGTACACATTTGAGTGCTCAGAAACAGACGAACAGTGGCGATATTGTGCAGAGTTTGTTTACTACCAGACTCCCGTGTTTGCCTACTTCTATGAAAGTGGGGGTGTTATCAATCGGGCAGAGCTAGAGGTAGAACCAAGCATCAACCATTTGGCGCAAGTTCAATACAACTTACGTCGGGATGGATTTGAAATCTCATCAGTCTCCCACAGTGGTGAAGTCTTTGACGTGAAGAAGCAACTAAAAGTGCTTAGTCCCTCTGATGTCGACAAGGCATTAATCGAGTTCATTAACTCTCACTCTCCTTCGGAACCTATCAAATTGGTTTGGAACAAATACGATAATCAATCAAATGCAAAGGCGGTAGTGGCATATGATGTATTGATGTTGCAACTTACCTTCACCAGAGAATAGGGAATGAGTTCAACCCCTAAAGTGCAAAACTATGACGCAGTTAGTGTTGCCCAACAACAGTCATCACTGAAAGTATTTAAGTTAGATATAATTTAACGAGATATCACTATGGAGAGAGTCATGTTGAATAGAGTTCAGATAGCCCCTCAGGGCCCAGAATTTTCTGAAATGGTTCAGGGATACTGGCGATTGGCTGAGTGGGGTATGAGCCCCAAGCAACGTCTTGATTTTTTGAAGCAACATATTGCGTTGGGTGTAACAACGGTTGACCATGCTGACATTTATGGCAACTACGAGTGTGAAAAGCTGTTCGGCGAGGCACTCGCCTTAGACAAAAGCGTTCGTAATGACATTGAGATTGTGACCAAGTGCGATATTAATCTGTGTGGTGATAAAACCCCAGAGCGTAAAGTTAATCACTACGACACGAGTGCAGCCCACATCTATCAGTCAGTGAATAACTCGTTGCAGCGTTTGAATGTTGATGAGATAGATGTTCTTCTGATTCACCGCCCTGACGTGCTGATGAATGCCGATGAAGTGGCAGAAGCGTTCCAGGAGTTGCATAAAGTGGGCAAAGTGAAGCATTTTGGTGTTTCTAATTTTTCCACTCATCAATTTGATTTGTTGCAATCTCGTTTGAGTAAACCTCTCGTGACCAACCAGGTGGAGATAAATCCGCTTAACTTTGAGGTTGCCCATGATGGTACGTTAGACCAAATGCAAAGATTGCGTACCAACCCGATGGCATGGTCATGTCTCGCTGGTGGTGCATTGTTTAACCCACAAAGCGAGCAAGCAAAGCGTGTCATGTCTGTGCTAGAAGAGATTCGCATTGAGATTGGAGCCGGCTCGGTTGATCAAGTCATTTACGCTTGGGTAAGACGCTTACCAGCCAACCCACTAGCCATTATTGGGTCTGGAAAAATTCAACGAGTGCAGGCCGCGGTAGAGTCAATTCAGTTTGAACTAACCCGTGAACAATGGTATCGCGTTTGGATTGCTTCGAAGGGCCATGGGGTGCCTTAAATCTTCAGTAGTTAACTACCCATTCATAGACCAGCACATAGTGCTGGTTTTTTTATTCCTACTGCAGGCCGAGCTTGTACGTTTCATATCTAGGACAAGGGCAATGGTTATTTGAGTTCCGACTAATGCCTCCTACCCTTAATACGGCACTTCAGTCTATACTTTGTTCACGGAATTAGAACAAAAATATAACAATGACTATTTTGCCTAGAGTTTAGGCAATAAATTGCTAGGAAATCAAGTAGTTTAGCATTCAACCGTAAGTAGAGCGGTTTTGAGGGGCAAAAAATGGACGTACAAGTAAACAGTCAAAGAGTAGTGGTAGTAGAAGTCGAAGGTAATGTTGTCGCACTATCCGCAACCGGTCAAGCAAGAGTCATTTCTGAAGGAGACGTTATAAATGTAGGGGAGTTAATAGTCACTCCTGCAGGCGCGTCTTTGCTTTTGTCCCAAGGAGAGCAGGTTAACGAGATTGATCCAAACTCTGTGGCTTCAGTCACAGATAGCGCGGTAAATGCTGTAGCGGTTGGCGGTCAAATATCGATTGACCCAACTCAGCAAACAGGGTTTAGTGCAGGCGATGTTGTTGCTCTACAGCAGGCAATTCTTGAAGGGGCGGACCCGACCGAGATTTTAGAGGAAACAGCGGCGGGTGATGCTGACGTTGCTGCCAATGCGGGTTTCATTACTATTGATTACGCTTATGCGGAAGCCCTGGCCCAGACATTTTTTGAAACAGAAGGTCCTGCAAGAGAACAAGAAATAGAAGAGGATTTTCTAGGACGAGATATAGACCTGATACCACAGGCTATTTCAGCTGCGCTCGGTGGAGGATCTGTGAATGTCGAAGTTACCGAAGGTTCAATTAACCGAGATAGCTATCCGGAGAGTACAACCGTTTCAACGGTAATCCAATCCGGAGATTTACCTTTAGACCCCTCTAGTTTTGTGCCCGAACCGGCCACTCTCCAATCCTTGATAGATGAGCTAAATTCAGACATCACATCGTCTGGAGAACCTGTGGTTTTCCGCTACGACGAAGGCTCCAACATGATCATTGGCGAAGCAAGCGATGGAGAAGTTTTGCGAATAGAGATTGAGGCAGAATCATCTGCTGGAGGGGATATTACTCTATCCATCACAACAACAGTTCTGCAGCCTATTGACCATAACCCCAGCATTGGGGGAGGGATGGTCTCCATTTCCGACGACACAATTTCTATCAACTTACCTGTAATTGGCCAAGACACGTCGGGTAATGAGATCGGTGACCCAATTGATATTACAGTGAATGTTCGAGACGGTGATGCCCCTACCGCCACTCCGGCAGTTATCAATAATGTAGAATCTAATTCGGCCACGATATCAGGTGATTTGTTCGAAATAGGTAGTGATGAGTTACAAACCTTGGTTTTCGGGCCATCGGCTTTAGATGCGTTCGAAGGCATACTTAGCAATAATCAGCTAACAGTTGCGACGCTCTCTGAGGATGGTACAACCCTCACTCTTACTGCTGATGGAGCAGATTCACCACTGCTGCAAATCATATTGAATACAGACGGCTCCTTCACTTTCAACCAATTCGGTCCGATAGAACACCCCCAGAATGAAGGAGACACTAAATCCTTCGTGTTACCTGTCTCTGCCACCGACTTCGATGGAGATTCTGTTGATACAACCCTGACTTTGAATGTCTTGGATGGTCAAGACCCTACTATAGAATCGACGGTACCACTTCAATTAAGTGAAGCAAATCTTGAAGACGGAACTAATCCAGATAGCGAACTGGTTTCAGCTACTGGCGCAGTTTCATCAGTGGTGGGAAGCGACAATATTGATCACTATGAAGTTGACGTAAATGCGTTTAACAGCAATGGAGAGATTCGAGCAATGGGGCAGCCAGTTGTACTAGGCGCTCCTATTGAGGTGACTGACCCGATTACGGGCGATGTGTCATATATTTATACAGCATCGATTACTGTAGACAATATGACAACAGTAGATATTTTTGAGTTCTCAATCGATCAAAACGGTAATTACGAGTTTATTTTGTTCGAAGCGCTAGATCATATCGCGAGCGAAGGTGAAGACACCACGTTAGACTTCAACATACCGGTTTATGCAGTTGACACTGACAATGATCCATCTGACACCGTTAATGTAATGGTCACAGTTGCTGATGATACCCCATTAGTTGCTGATGACGTTATTTTGCCAGTCACAGAGCCTGTGAATCCAGGAGATAGTGCGACCATTACGCACGATTTCCTCGAACAAGAAGGTGCAGATGGTGCTTCGGTTATCAGCTTCGTATATGAAGGTGACGAAGTAAGCATGCCTTTTGTCCTTGACCCAAATGTCACAGACTTCCAAGAATTTGAGGTCGAAGACGGTACAGTTTACATCAAGACTTCGGGTGAAGTTTACTTTGAGCCAGATCGTAACTTAGGCAACTCAGAGAACGAGACATTAAACACCTCGATAACCGCAACAATTGTTGATGGTGATGGCGACACATATACCCCGAAGGCAAATATTCAAATTACAGACGGTCGAGAACCAGTCATTACAGAAATTGACGATGGGGAAGACGATGGTAATGACAACATCTTAACGCTGTTTGAGTCGGGTTTGGCGGATGGTACCAATGCGGGAGAAGCGGCTTATCCTATTAGTGGTACCGGTGGTTTTACTGTCACGGTAGGCAGTGATGACATTGCGCACTTCGAGCTTGATAGAGATCTGTTCAACAATGGTGATGTGGATAATGGTATTGCTGCCAATGCGGTGGAAGCGTTTGGCGAGGTGATCCAACTGTCCGAGCCTGCCATCACTAACGATGGTGAGACGTACACCTACACAGGTCAAGTCACGGTAGGTAACAGCACCATTGATGTGTTCACGTTAGTGTTGGATTTAGGTGAAGATGGTCAGGGTAGTTACACCTTTACGCTACTTGAAGAACTTGACCATATTGATGTGAATGCGACGGATTTAGATGAGTCGTTGAGTCACCTGTTTAACTTCCAAGTGATGGCTGTGGATAGTGATGGTGATAAATCAGCGCCGGCGGACTTGGTTGTCGAGGTAGTAGATGATCAGCCAATAGCGGCGGCCGATGTGACGCTGGGTGTGGAGGAGCCGGTGGAGTCTGGCGCGAACAGCACTGTGTCGCACAACTTCATTACCAGCCCTGATGGTGAGCCAGGGGCGGATACGGCCACTTTAACGAAAGTGGATTACAACTTTAGCTACCAAGGTAATACCTATGACGGTACGTACACTCTAACGGATGCAGCAGGTAACCAGACCTTCGATATTGTCGATGCGGGTGTGGATGGTGCGAACCTAGGCACCGTGACGGTCAATGCCGATGGCACGATGACGTTTGCGCCTAATCGTAACCTTGACCACAGCAGTGATACTGAGGAGTTCGGTGATTTCATCGACCCAATCACAGGCACACTGACGGCGACCATTACCGACGGTGACGGTGATACAGCGACCTCGACCGCTACCATTAAGGTGGGTGATGGTCAGTTGCCGGTGATTACAGAGATTAATGGTGCGGGTACTGATGACGATGTTGTCACGGTATTTGAGTCGGGTCTGGACGCTGGCACTGAGGCGGGTGAGTCGGGCTTCCCAGTCAGTGGCTCAGGCACTTTCACGGTGCAAGTGGGCAGTGACGATGTGGTGCACTTTGAGGTTGATGAAGAGACCTTCAACAGTACCAATACCGTGACGGCGTTCGGTGAGGTAATTCAGTTGTCAGAGCCGGCGGTGAGTGGTGATGACAATGAGATTTATACGTACACCGGCTTTATCGGTGAGGGCGATGACACGACTGACATCTTCACTCTCGTGTTGGACTTGAGTGAGGCCGAGGGTGACCATAATGGCCAATACACCTTCACCTTGCTGGAGCCGGTTGACCATGTTGAAGGTGACGCAGAGAAGGATGATGCACAGCTGTTCAATTTTGCCGTGACGGCGGTGGACAGTGATGGTGACGCCTCTGCACCCGCCACCTTAACGGTTGAGGTGGTGGATGATGAGCCAATAGTGGCAGCCGATGTGACGCTGGGTGTGGAGGAGCCGGTGGAGTCTGGCGCGAACAGCACTGTGTCGCACAACTTCATTACCAGCCCTGATGGTGAGCCAGGGGCGGATACCGCCACTTTGACGAAAGTGGACTACAACTTTAGCTACCAAGGTAATACCTATGACGGCACGTACACCTTAACCGATGCGGCAGGTAACCAGACCTTCGATATCGTCGATGCGGGTGTGGATGGTGCGAACCTAGGCACCGTGACGGTCAATGCCGATGGCACGATGACGTTTGCGCCTAATCGTAACCTTGACCACAGCAGTGATACTGAGGAGTTCGGTGATTTCATCGACCCAATCACAGGCACACTGACGGCGACCATTACCGACGGTGACGGTGATACAGCGACCTCGACCGCTACCATTAAGGTGGGTGATGGTCAGTTGCCGGTGATTACAGAGGTTAATGGTGCGGGTATTGATGACGATGTTGTCACGGTATTTGAGTCGGGTCTGGACGCTGGCACTGAGGCGGGTGAGTCGGGCTTCCCAGTCAGTGGCTCAGGCACTTTCACGGTGCAAGTGGGCAGTGACGATGTGGTGCACTTTGAGGTTGATGAAGAGACCTTCAACAGTACCAATACCGTGACGGCGTTCGGTGAGGTGATCCAGCTGTCAGAGCCGGCGGTGAGTGGTGATGATAATGAGATTTATACGTACACCGGCTTTATCGGTGAGGGCGATGACACGACTGACATCTTCACTCTCGTGTTGGACTTGAGTGAGGCCGAGGGTGACCATAATGGCCAATACACCTTCACCTTGCTGGAGCCGGTTGACCATGTTGAAGGTGACGCAGAGAAGGATGATGCACAGCTGTTCAATTTTGCCGTGACGGCGGTGGACAGTGATGGTGACGCCTCTGCACCCGCCACCTTAACGGTTGAGGTGGTGGATGATGAGCCAATTGCGGCAGCCGATGTGACGCTGGGTGTGGAGGAGCCGGTGGAGTCTGGCGCGAACAGCACTGTGTCGCACAACTTCATTACCAGCCCTGATGGTGAGCCAGGGGCGGATACCGCCACTTTAACGAAAGTGGATTACAACTTTAGCTACCAAGGTAATACCTATGACGGTACGTACACCTTAACCGATGCGGCAGGTAACCAGACCTTCGATATCGTCGATGCGGGTGTGGATGGTGCGAACCTAGGCACCGTGACGGTCAATGCCGATGGCACGATGACGTTTGCGCCTAATCGTAACCTTGACCACAGCAGTGATACTGAGGAGTTCGGTGATCTCATCGACCCAATCACAGGCACACTGACGGCGACCATTACCGACGGTGACGGTGATACAGCGACCTCGACCGCCACCATTAAGGTGGGTGATGGTCAGTTGCCGGTGATTACAGAGATTAATGGTGCGGGTACTGATGACGATGTTGTCACGGTATTTGAGTCGGGTCTGGACGCTGGCACTGAGGCGGGTGAGTCGGGCTTCCCAGTCAGTGGCTCAGGCACTTTCACGGTGCAAGTGGGCAGTGACGATGTGGTGCACTTTGAGGTTGATGAAGAGACCTTCAACAGTACCAATACCGTGACGGCGTTCGGTGAGGTAATTCAGTTGTCAGAGCCGGCGGTGAGTGGTGATGATAATGAGATTTATACGTACACCGGCTTTATCGGTGAGGGTGATGACACGACTGACATCTTCACTCTCGTGTTGGACTTGAGTGAGGCCGAGGGTGACCATAATGGCCAATACACCTTCACCTTGCTGGAGCCGGTTGACCATGTTGAAGGTGATGCAGAGAAGGATGATGCACAGCTGTTCAATTTTGCCGTGACGGCGGTGGACAGTGATGGTGACGCTTCTGCACCCGCCACCTTAACGGTTGAGGTGGTGGATGATGAGCCAATTGCGGCAGCCGATGTGACGCTGGGTGTGGAGGAGCCGGTGGAGTCTGGCGCGAACAGCACTGTGTCGCACAACTTCATTACCAGCCCTGATGGTGAGCCAGGGGCGGATACCGCCACTTTAACGAAAGTGGATTACAACTTTAGCTACCAAGGTAATACCTATGACGGTACGTACACCTTAACCGATGCGGCAGGTAACCAGACCTTCGATATCGTCGATGCGGGTGTGGATGGTGCGAACCTAGGCACCGTGACGGTCAATGCCGATGGCACGATGACGTTTGCGCCTAATCGTAACCTTGACCACAGCAGTGATACTGAGGAGTTCGGTGATTTCATCGACCCAATCACAGGCACACTGACGGCGACCATTACCGACGGTGACGGTGACACAGCGACCTCGACTGCCACCATTAAGGTGGGGGATGGCGCCTTGCCTACGATTACCCTGATTGATGATGGTGATGATCTGGATGCGGATAACATCGTGACGGTCTTTGAGTCGGGTCTGGACGCTGGCACTGAGGCGGGTGAGTCGGGCTTCCCAGTCAGTGGCTCAGGCACTTTCACGGTGCAAGTGGGCAGTGACGATGTGGTGCACTTTGAGGTTGATGAAGAGACCTTCAACAGTACCAATACCGTGACGGCGTTCGGTGAGGTAATTCAGTTGTCAGAGCCGGCGGTGAGTGGTGATGATAATGAGATTTACACGTACACCGGCTTTATCGGTGAGGGTGATGACACGACTGACATCTTCACTCTCGTGTTGGACTTGAGTGATGCAGAGGGTGACCATAATGGCCAATACACCTTCACCTTGCTGGAGCCAGTTGACCATGTTGAAGGTGATGCAGAGAAGGATGATGCACAGCTGTTCAATTTTGCCGTGACGGCGGTGGACAGTGATGGTGACGCCTCTGCACCCGCCACCTTAACGGTTGAGGTGGTGGATGATGAGCCAATTGCGGCAGCCGATGTGACGCTGGGTGTGGAGGAGCCGGTGGAGTCTGGCGCGAACAGCACTGTGTCGCACAACTTCATTACCAGCCCTGATGGTGAGCCAGGGGCGGATACCGCTACGTTGACGAAAGTGGATTACAACTTTAGCTACCAAGGTAATACCTATGACGGTACGTACACCTTAACCGATGCGGCAGGTAACCAGACCTTCGATATCGTCGATGCGGGTGTGGATGGTGCGAACCTAGGCACCGTGACGGTCAATGCCGATGGCACGATGACGTTTGCGCCTAATCGTAACCTTGACCACAGCAGTGATACTGAGGAGTTCGGTGATTTCATCGACCCAATCACAGGCACACTGACGGCGACCATTACCGACGGTGACGGTGATACAGCGACCTCGACCGCCACCATTAAGGTGGGGGATGGCGCCTTGCCTACGATTACCCTGATTGATGATGGTGACGATCTGGATGCGGATAACATCGTGACGGTCTTTGAGTCAGGTCTGGACGCTGGCACTGAGGCGGGTGAGTCGGGCTTCCCAGTCAGTGGCTCAGGCACTTTCACGGTGCAAGTGGGCAGTGACGATGTGGTGCACTTTGAGGTTGATGAAGAGACCTTCAACAGTACCAATACCGTGACGGCGTTCGGTGAGGTAATTCAGTTGTCAGAGCCGGCGGTGAGTGGTGATGATAATGAGATTTACACGTACACCGGCTTTATCGGTGAGGGTGATGACACGACTGACATCTTCACTCTCGTGTTGGACTTGAGTGATGCAGAGGGTGACCATAATGGCCAATACACCTTCACCTTGCTGGAGCCAGTTGACCATGTTGAAGGTGATGCAGAGAAGGATGATGCACAGCTGTTCAATTTTGCCGTGACGGCGGTGGACAGTGATGGTGACGCCTCTGCACCCGCCACCTTAACGGTTGAGGTGGTGGATGATGAGCCAATTGCGGCAGCCGATGTGACGCTGGGTGTGGAGGAGCCGGTGGAGTCTGGCGCGAACAGCACTGTGTCGCACAACTTCATTACCAGCCCTGATGGTGAGCCAGGGGCGGATACCGCCACTTTAACGAAAGTGGATTACAACTTTAGCTACCAAGGTAATACCTATGACGGTACGTACACCTTAACCGATGCGGCAGGTAACCAGACCTTCGATATCGTCGATGCGGGTGTGGATGGTGCGAACCTAGGCACCGTGACGGTCAATGCCAATGGCACGATGACGTTTGCGCCTAATCGTAACCTTGACCACAGCAGTGATACCGAGGAGTTCGGTGATTTCATCGACCCAATCACAGGCACACTGACGGCGACCATTACCGACGGTGACGGTGACACAGCGACCTCGACTGCCACCATTAAGGTGGGGGATGGCGCCTTGCCTACGATTACCCTGATTGATGATGGTGATGATCTGGATGCGGATAACATCGTGACGGTCTTTGAGTCGGGTCTGGACGCTGGCACTGAGGCGGGTGAGTCGGGCTTCCCAGTCAGTGGCTCAGGCACTTTCACGGTGCAAGTAGGCAGTGACGATGTGGTGCACTTTGAGGTTGATGAAGAGACCTTCAACAGTACCAATACCGTGACGGCGTTCGGTGAGGTAATTCAGTTGTCAGAGCCGGCGGTGAGTGGTGATGATAATGAGATTTACACGTACACCGGCTTTATCGGTGAGGGTGATGACACGACTGACATCTTCACTCTCGTGTTGGACTTGAGTGATGCAGAGGGTGACCATAATGGCCAATACACCTTCACCTTGCTGGAGCCAGTTGACCATGTTGAAGGTGATGCAGAGAAGGATGATGCACAGCTGTTCAATTTTGTCGTGACGGCGGTGGACAGTGATGGTGACGCCTCTGCACCCGCCACCTTAACGGTTGAGGTGGTGGATGATGAGCCAATTGCGGCAGCCGATGTGACGCTGGGTGTGGAGGAGCCGGTGGAGTCTGGCGCGAACAGCACTGTGTCGCACAACTTCATTACCAGCCCTGATGGTGAGCCAGGGGCGGATACCGCCACTTTAACGAAAGTGGATTACAACTTTAGCTACCAAGGTAATACCTATGACGGTACGTACACCTTAACCGATGCGGCAGGTAACCAGACCTTCGATATCGTCGATGCGGGTGTGGATGGTGCGAACCTAGGCACCGTGACGGTCAATGCCGATGGCACGATGACGTTTGCGCCTAATCGTAACCTTGACCACAGCAGTGATACTGAGGAGTTCGGTGATTTCATCGACCCAATCACAGGCACACTGACGGCGACCATTACCGACGGTGACGGTGACACAGCGACCTCGACTGCCACCATTAAGGTGGGGGATGGCGCCTTGCCTACGATTACCCTGATTGATGATGGTGATGATCTGGATGCGGATAACATCGTGACGGTCTTTGAGTCGGGTCTGGACGCTGGCACTGAGGCGGGTGAGTCGGGCTTCCCAGTCAGTGGCTCAGGCACTTTCACGGTGCAAGTGGGCAGTGACGATGTGGTGCACTTTGAGGTTGATGAAGAGACCTTCAACAGTACCAATACCGTGACGGCGTTCGGTGAGGTAATTCAGTTGTCAGAGCCGGCGGTGAGTGGTGATGATAATGAGATTTACACGTACACCGGCTTTATCGGTGAGGGTGATGACACGACTGACATCTTCACTCTCGTGTTGGACTTGAGTGATGCAGAGGGTGACCATAATGGCCAATACACCTTCACCTTGCTGGAGCCAGTTGACCATGTTGAAGGTGATGCAGAGAAGGATGATGCACAGCTGTTCAATTTTGCCGTGACGGCGGTGGACAGTGATGGTGACGCCTCTGCACCCGCCACCTTAACGGTTGAGGTGGTGGATGATGAGCCAATTGCGGCAGCCGATGTGACGCTGGGTGTGGAGGAGCCGGTGGAGTCTGGCGCGAACAGCACTGTGTCGCACAACTTCATTACCAGCCCTGATGGTGAGCCAGGGGCGGATACCGCTACGTTGACGAAAGTGGATTACAACTTTAGCTACCAAGGTAATACCTATGACGGTACGTACACCTTAACCGATGCGGCAGGTAACCAGACCTTCGATATCGTCGATGCGGGTGTGGATGGTGCGAACCTAGGCACCGTGACGGTCAATGCCGATGGCACGATGACGTTTGCGCCTAATCGTAACCTTGACCACAGCAGTGATACTGAGGAGTTCGGTGATTTCATCGACCCAATCACAGGCACACTGACGGCGACCATTACCGACGGTGACGGTGACACAGCGACCTCGACCGCCACCATTAAGGTGGGTGATGGTCAGTTGCCGGTGATTACAGAGATTAATGGTGCGGGTACTGATGACGATGTTGTCACGGTATTTGAGTCGGGTCTGGACGCTGGCACTGAGGCGGGTGAGTCGGGCTTCCCAGTCAGTGGCTCAGGCACTTTCACGGTGCAAGTGGGCAGTGACGATGTGGTGCACTTTGAGGTTGATGAAGAGACCTTCAACAGTACCAATACCGTGACGGCGTTCGGTGAGGTAATTCAGCTGTCAGAGCCGGCGGTGAGTGGTGATGATAATGAGATTTACACGTACACCGGCTTTATCGGTGAGGGTGATGACACGACTGACATCTTCACTCTCGTGTTGGACTTGAGTGAGGCCGAGGGTGACCATAATGGCCAATACACCTTCACCTTGCTGGAGCCAGTTGACCATGTTGAAGGTGATGCAGAGAAGGATGATGCACAGCTGTTCAATTTTGCCGTGACGGCGGTGGACAGTGATGGTGACGCTTCTGCACCCGCCACCTTAACGGTTGAGGTGGTGGATGATGAGCCAATTTTGTTCGATAAGAACATCTCAAGAACCGAAGGTCAGAATGGCAAGACTGTCTGGATGTTTGATGATCCAAATATTGACGGGGATCGAGTTGAAACTCAAGGTGCAGATAATGGGGTCGTCACTTCGATAGAAGCTCAAGATGAAGACGGTAGAGATATTCAATTTAGGCTCGAAAGCGGAGACATTGTCGACTCAGTAGATCTTGAGGGGGAAACAATTACCGTTACTGTCATCGAGGTAGTCGGTAATCAATCTCAGGATTTAGGTCAACTAGAGATTAGCCCTAATGGTCGAGCGCGTTTCACTCCTGAGGATTTTGTCGATCACAGTGCGGGAGACAAGCTTCAGTTCACGGTCAATGTAACAGCTACAGATGCTGATTTAGATACAGTGACTGAGCAGCTCAACATTACTATCAAAGATAAAAAAGGAGAGATCTCGGATAAAGGTATTATCGGAATAGAAGATGCGGGCCGAGATGATACTAATGAGTTCGACAATTTAACGGGATTAGATAGTGAAGACCTAGATCCAATCAAAGTAACGTTGAAGGTAGAGCTTTTTGATATTGATAGAGGTGAGTCAATTAGTGAGATCCGATTGCAGAATCTCGATGACCATAACGGCACCTTCTACTACCTTGATGGCTCAGTGCTTGTCCCATTAGATACCAATAGCTCTAGTGCTATTTTGAATTCCGAGGATGACAGTATTGTCACGTCTTTGGATGGCTCAGAGTTAACGGTTGAAAACTTATTCTTTGTACCAGACAGACATTTTGCTACAGATGAAGATGGGATAGATATTCAAGTTCGTGTCACCATAAAAGATGATTCTGACTCAACGTATAACATCAACAGCAGCTTAAATATTAATATTCAAAGCATCGCCGACAAGCCCGAATGGTCGCAGGACAGTATTTTCGACTATACCGAAGCTGAGGAGCGAGCGGTTATCGAAGATGGAGAGAACCTAGAGCTGTCAATATCGGCTAACTCTCAAGATACGAATGAACCTCAACCAGAGACCATTACTTATCGTTTTGAATTTATCGAAGGCGAAGGTAATGCTGTACTGGTTTACAGCGATGGAACGACCTTAGATACAATAGTGGTTGATGAGGGCACGCCAGATGAAGTGGTCTATTACATTGTTGACGACGCTACGCGAATAGGCGATGTAGAGGTAGATCCAGTTGATAACTTTTCGGGAACTATCAAACTTCGCGTTGTTGCGATATCAGAAGAAACAGTCAACCCGTTGTCCACAAAAGAAACCAAAGAGTCTGATCCAAGAGACATTGTTATAGAGGTTACTCCTGAAGCCGACAAAACGAAGTTTGGTGTAAAACGCGTTAAAATCTTCGAGGATGGTCAGACTGATTTCGATTACGACGCTTCGGATAAGTTGTTCCTTAGCAATGTCATTACAGGGCTCGATAGTACACAAGATACCGACTCCTCCGAAGCCTTGTTCGTTCGTATTAGTGATATTTCTGATCCTACCGTTGTGTTAGTTGATACGGATCCAAGTTCAATCACAGTGGTTGAGTCGTCACCTGGGATCATTGATTACTACGAGATCCCAGTGTCAGCGTTAGGTGACATAGAGGTGAAACCTCTACTCCATAGCAACGTAGATTTTACCTTCAACGTTCAAGGTATTGTAAAAGACTCAGCGACCTTGTCAGATGGGACTGTTGTTACTGATGTAAGAGAGCTCAGTGAAAATGGTAAGACGGTTTATGTCGACATCAAAGGCGTAGCAGACGAGCCGGTCTTCAAGATTAAACCTAACCCAGATGGTGATGACACAATATGGATGACGTTCGAAGAGGGTGAGGGAGAGGACCTCGTTAAAGGTGTTGAAACAACTATTCTCGAAAATACTCACGCAGAGATTAACTTCACAGCGATTTCGGGAGAGAGACTTGATAACGAAAGTGATACTTCAGAATCTATCTCACTTATTCTTACGGGAGTTCCGGAAGGCGTCACCATCGCAGATGAAGAGGGAAGTCCGTACGACTTAATCTACATTGGAGATGACGACAACACTGGCCTTGCCATGTATGAAATCAATATTCCTGACTTGCGTTCTGACTTTATATACAGCAAAGGAGTAACGATTACGCCGCCAGAGTCTTCAACGGAGAACATTGTTATTTCAGCGACTATTGTTGTAACTGAAAATGACGGTCACTATCGTGAATTTGAACAAGAAATCCGTGTTAATGTTGCGCCGGTTATTGATACAGCGGGCACCTATGAACGTGACGTATCTGGCCTAGAGGATCAACTCATCGATATCGCATGGCAACCTGTAGGCGTTGATTATCCAGATGATGATGAGATATTTACTCGAGTTGAAATTGGTAACATTCCTGATGACGTGCAAGTGTTTGTCGATGGCGAACTCGTGGTGGTGGTTGATGGCACGATTGTGTTTGAACCTAGTGATGGTCAAACGGAGCAAGAATTTGCTGCAGAGTTTTTAAATACATCGCTACAGCTATTGCCAGGAAGTGACTCTACTGATGACTTCCAGTTAACCACGCTGTTGACAGTGAAAGAGTACGATGCGGAATACATCGATGATTTATCCCCGGGAGAGGGGGTTGCTGAAGGCGACACGGTAAGTGGCGTGATTAATGTCAGCATTTCACCAGTCGTTGAGTCTGAGGGCGACCTGTATATCGTGAATCAAAATCGACAGGAAATAGGCGATGTTACAGATGCTCAAAGTGATTTGATCTTTAACTTCGTAGTCAATCGTTTCGGTGATGCTGATCCAGATGATATTGGTATTGATGATAACAATGATGACAACGATACCGACTCTCAAGTTGATTTCATCGTATTTGGTACAGAAGGACAAGCGAACAAGATTGTCCCTGTCGAGGTTGACCCTGACTGGGATGACCAAGAAACGCCAGAGGAGCGGGCTGAACGTGAGTACATTGAATCTATTATTATCGACCTCAAGCCGGAAGTTTATTTAGGCCTTGAAAGTAAGGATGATCTCAATGATCTCACGGATGAACAGCAAGATAGATTGAATGATTTCCTAGACCAATTTAAATTTGATGGTGCTATCAATTTGGGGCTGGGTATTTGGATGGTCGTGGATACGACAGATGATGCTTCAAACCAATTTGGCTTCTCACTCAGTATCCCAGACGGTCTGCAGCATGGTGAAGAGGAAAGAACATCGGGTAATAACCGCTGGACATTTGGTGTCACAGGTCTAGCTGTTGATGATGGTGAACTAGATGAAGGTGAACGAGGAGAAGATATCCGAGAAATAGACGTGACTATTGTTGCGTCAGCTAGCCCAGCCGGTGGCTCAGGTGGAGGTACAGTGCCAGATACGGTCGCTGCTGAGATTATCGTTGAGGACGATGGCGTCGTTGTCGGCCAAGAAGATACATCAATCGATATAGCGGCAGCACTGATGGGGCAAGGTAGTAATGTGCTATCAGTATCAGGGGATGACAGCAGTGGGGATGACATTACGGTTATCCTCGATCCAAGCTCAGTCCCAGGAGGCTTCAATGTTCCAGAGGATAGTGGTCTCCTTTATAACTATGTCGAAGATGTCTATTTCTTTACGGCCTCTATTGATGACATGGGTAATATCATTAATGTGCCTGAAGCTACTCTGGCTTTTGCCGAGGACTTAGCCGGTGACTTCTTACTGCCTATCAAAGTGATTACTACAGACTCTCAGTCCGGGGATACCTCGATTGCGCAACTTGAAGTGCCAGTTGCACTAGCACCTTTGGTTGACGTAGAGAGTTCAGACCAACCTGAAGACAATAATCTTACACCTCAATTAGGTATCGTCGTTAAAGCGACCTATGGTTTGGATAGTGATAAACAGCCAACAGATAATGAACTTGAACAAGTCGTATTGACTGATGGAAATGCGTATGAGGATGGTTTAGTTGAGCTAGATCTATCACTTTCATTTGCTGACAGTAGTACCTCTACCGATGAGGGGCTTGAAACGGTGAATACAGTCACGCTCACCTTAGCTTCAGCAGACGTTGGTACATTTGCAAACGCGGATGGAGAGTCGCTAGGCACCAGTTTAGTACTGCCAAATGCGGATTACCCCGACGCAAATGCAGCTTTGAGCAGTATATTCTTCAAGCCTGCTGCCGACTATCCAGCTCTCGATAATCAAGTACAGATAGATATCTCTGGCACGATACAAGACTTAGCTAAGTTTGATCAAACAGACGCAGAAGCTCTGTTTGGCGATACAAATTTAGTTGAGATTGACGGGGTACAGTATATCGCTGTCGAGCAGCCATTTAATGGCTCAGTGAGCTTTGAAGTCACTCCAGTGGTCGATCCGGTTGTTATATCTGGCTCAGAGGTTTCTGGTGACGAAGACACGTGGATTTCATTGGGTCAAGATGGTAGTGGCTTATCGATCACATTAGGTGATCTTGATGCCCTCAACGATGATAGTGATAATTCAGAAGAGTTTATTTCCGTTAAAATTACCAACGTTCCGGACGACTTCTTAGTTCAGTCAATTTCGAGTGATTACGTTGTTAAAAATAACGGCGGCGGGGAGTGGAGTATCCGCCTAAACGACCCAACTGTAGGGGATTTGGATCTCGACAAAATACAGATTAAACCCGCTGAGCAATTTAGTGGCGATGTCAATCTTGGTGTGTCTGTTTTCGTTAGAGAGAAGATCACTCAAGAGCCAGAAGAGTTCAGCTCTAGTATTACGCTTAAAGTCAACCCGATTGGCGACGTCATAGATGCGGATATCGAGACAAGTACTCTCGAGGTCAATGAGGGGGAGGATGTGGTTGTCGAGCTCAATGCGTCTGTTGTTGATAATGTGGAATCATTGGGAGATAACTTACCGAGTTACGAAGAAAATGCACCTGAGCAGATCCGATTGACAGTCTCTGGGGTGCCGTTGGGTGCATCAATTACCGTCGGCTCGCAAACGATGATTCAAGATAGTGACTTAGAACCATTTGTGTTTGATGTTGAATCTACCTCCCTAGCATCTTTGGTATTTAATTCAGGTGATAATGACAATACCAATTGGTCTGGTGAACTAACCGTGTCACTGCAGACTGTAGATACAGGGTTGGATGATACAGTGAGCTTTGGGGATGCCATTACTGAAGTGGTTACTATTAACGTTATCCCAGTAAATGACACACCGACGACCAGTAATGTAGTTCTCGATGATATAGAGGAAGATAGTGGTTCATTTGAGATCACAGCAGCTCAACTATTGTCCACCACAAGTGATATTGAAACAGAAAGCGCGAATCTGACGGTAAGCAGTCTTGTACTGGTTGATGATTCTGTTGGTGTATTGAATGACTTAGGAGGAGGGGTATGGACCTTTGCTCCAGCTGAGAACTATTATGGCTCAGTTGAGCTTGCTTATAGTATTTCTGACGATGGAGCAACAAATGCCAATGATGACGTGATAACTATTGATGGCGCTGCAACATTCAATGTGATCGCAATAAATGATGCGCCAACTATTGATACTGATTCGGTTACATCGACGATCGATGATGCAGTAGCTCAAAAAATTGAAGGTATATCTATAGCAGATGTCGACTATGCAGCCGCTTACATTGATGATGATATTACTGTTACATTAACGGTCAATGATGGGGTGTTAAGTATCAACCCTGCGAGCCCTGAGGGGGTGACAGTATCGCCTATCGTTGATGGCATTGAGCTGGTAGGTTCTCCTTCTGACATAAATGCAATTTTGTCAGACGTGAGCAACAGCAATGGTATCTTCGTTGATGCGAGTAGTGTTGATGCGTCGAATATTGAACTTACCATCAATGTTAATGATGGTGGAGTTTACTATGAAAACGCTGCTGGTATGGCTCTTAGTTCCGAACAAAAACTAGATATCGCGGTGAATCAAGTTAACGATGCGCCGACTCTAACGCTGGACCCTGCATCGAGCTATGCGCGTAATATCTATGCGAGTCGTAATGTAGCGACTCAGGGGATTGCTCTCATTGGCTTAGTCGCGATGCTGGTTGACAGCAATGAAGTTCTTTCTCTAGAGATAAGCGTTAACGATGATTCTGGTCAACCTGACTCAACAAGTGTTATTTCAACTGATAATACTGATGTTTCACTGAGTCAGAATGGTAACGTTTGGACCGTAACTGCTAATGATCCAGCAGTCTTTGATGGCTTGAATGACTTACAAATTTCAGGTCTTGGAGATGGTGACAACACGGTATCTGTTGTTGCAGTATCAAAAGAGTCTGATGGTTCTGAAGCCCGCTCAACTGCGGAAATCATTTCCATCGGTGTTGGGCCTGGTAATTTCAACCAACAAGGTGAAACGGATGACGTTTGGATTCTTGGACCAAATGATGGTGAGACTTTGGTTGGTGGTTCCGGTGACGATGTTATCGAAGGTAGTGATGGTGATGACGTTCTCATTGGTGGATTAGGTAGTGACATTTTAACGGGTGGCGATGGTGCTGATACGTTTAAATGGGATACCGTATCCAACGATAGTGTGGATGTTATCAAGGACTTTAGTGTTGCGGATAGTGATGTTATCGACTTAACGGATGTGGTTGATTTCCAAGATGGAGAGACGATAGATGATGTCTTATCTCACATTACGGCAAGTGTTGATAATGGAAATATCACGCTGGAGATAAACTCAGGAGGACCAGAGTCGCAAACGATTGTTGTTGAGAATGTCGAAAGTCAAGTGGATTTGTCTGCAATCGATTTAAATGGCCCCACTGCCTCTGACGAAATAGTCACTAAGTTGATATCGGATAACATTATTCAATACAACATGTAGAGTGATAGTGTGCTCGATAATTAAAAGAGGCGCCAACTGGCGCCTCTTTTAATTGCGATAAAGAAACTAGACTCGATTCTTCTTCACATAAAACGGATTGTCATAGCGCTTCTGTGGCCCAAATTCTGAAATCACCAGCTTGTTCCACAAAGCCACATCAAACTCTCCGGCAGGAATTGATGGGTACATTGTCTCCACTTCTTCACGCGCAAAGTTTAGAAAATGCTTTTTCTTTATCTGGTTGTACTTTTTAGCAACACGGTTGTGCTTGTGAATCCACTCACGTTTAAAATGCTCAAGTTTCTTATGCGCATCTTCAGGATGCGTTGCAAAATACAAACGCTTATACATGATCTTACGGTCAATCATGCTGCGCATGGACGTTTGAATGTAACGGCCATGCTCGGTAATAGAGATGTCGTTGCTGTCAAATAGCTGTACATGCCATCGCGGTGCAAAGAAGCCATGCTCTTTGTATTTTTTATTTCTAACTTCTATCGCTGTATGAAGCACGAGATCAGATGTGCCTCTAAACGTCTGCTGCCATTTGCCAATTCGGATTTGAATTGATGTAGGCAAGCGATAGATATGGGTAAATTTATCTTCGCTCATTAGCTGCTCGCAACCTATTAGAATATGTTTTGGGAATGGCCTTAGGGCAAACATAAGCTTTGATGGTGCATCAAAGCCGATTGAACTCCATGTAATGCCGAGATTTTAGTGAGACAACGAATAAATCTCAAGCCTTAATCTAAGATTAAGCGCTCAGATGATGCGATGCAAATAAACGGTGCAAATCGGTTAACTGCGGCACACAAACGGTGGCTAAGTGTTGATAATCAGTGGGTTGATGGTGCGTGATGAGACAAGAGGGCATATTAGCGTTGTTGGCGGCTTGGATATCGTAAATATAGTCCCCGACATACAAAATATGACTTGGGTTTAACGACCACAGATCAGCTAACGCGAGTAGGGAATCCGGTGCTGGTTTCGGCGGGAAGTGCTCGCGGCAGATCAACTCATTCACACTTAGCTTTAGTCGGTGGATTTTTAGTGTGGCGGCCTCTATGCAATTGCGTGTGACGATGCCCGTATAAAGGTTGTGTTGTGCTAAATGGGTGAGCAGTTCGTGACACCCTTCCATGACTTCAGCGTTTTGTGCATCCGACATTTCATGTGCAACGATGGTTTGGTGTACTGACGATTTCTGTTTATCGCAACTTAAGTTATCAGCAAATTCCAATAAATCATGGTCTTGAGGGCAGCCAATATCGTGGCGGATAGAGGTGAAGTTGAGGCTTGATGAAACAAGCGTGTTGTCCAAATCGAAAACAACGGCTTTTATCGATGAGTAATCTAGAGTCATCCGTGCTCCTAGCGTAATTAATCTTCCTCATATAAAAATAGCCAACAAATGTTGGCTATTTCAAAAATTCGAATAAAACGCGCTAGATTAGATAGCAACGATTTCTTCAGCTTGTGGACCTTTTTGGCCTTGAGTTACTTTGAACTCTACCTTTTGGCCTTCAGTTAGAGTGCGGAAACCGTCACCCTTGATCGCGCTGAAGTGAGCAAATACGTCTGGGCCATTCTCTTGTTGAATGAAGCCAAAACCTTTAGTTTCGTTGAACCACTTTACAGTGCCAGTTACTGTGTTAGACATTGTGTCAATTCCTATTAACAAATTTTAGAGCCGAATTCGGCGCGGATAGCGTGGAAAAGGAGATTGCTATTGCGTACGACACCGACGGGAGTACTGGGTATTCCAACGAAGCATTGCCTGTAAACAAAGAACCGCTTTCTAGCCGAGATCCAGTCTATGTTAATGGGTTGGTAAGTCAATTAAGAAACTATGACATTGGGTGATTACGGTAATTTTTCTTTAAAAACATGAGCGTGGTTACATCTTAAAATGAGCTTATTGTTAATTATCTTAGTTTCATGGGTTTCATGTTGCTCTAAATGAGAGCAAAAAAAGGTGTGTTTTCGGTGTTTAGAAGCCTCTTCATATTGCACGCTTTTTGGTCAGAAGCGCAAAACCTGTGTAAAGACTTGTTAGAACGAGGCTTGGCAATTGTTATTCGCTGAATTGCGTTGTAGGCTATAGCGAACTTGGAATGCTTAATTATGGTTGAACCTGACACGATTGGTTACAGAGTTATGCGGAACGTAATGAAACTCTGCGACTCTAATGGTTTTAGTCGTTCTATACTTGTTTCTTCGAGTGGATGTAGAGAAACATAACGACCATGATTTATATAATTTTAAATGGAGCTAGCTCGTAGTGAAACTCATTAAGATTGCCTCAGCGATCGGTTTATGCTTTACCTCATTGGCTTTTGCCGCCCCAACGGTTGTTCCTAACCCGCCTGCACTCGGTGCAAAAGGCTATGTGTTGATGGACTTCAAATCAGGAGAGGTATTGGTTGAGAAGAATGCCAACACACCACTAAACCCTGCAAGTTTAACCAAACTGATGACCGCCTACGTTGCCGGTCAAGAAATGAATGCAGGCAATATCAGCGCTGAAGATAGTGTTTTGATCAGTGAAAATGCGTGGGCAAAGAAATTCCCTGACTCTTCAAAGATGTTCATTGAGGTGGGTACACGAGTAAACATGATGGACCTATACCGAGGCCTGATTGTTCAATCTGGTAATGATGCCAGTGTGGCTATTGCTGAACATGTTGCAGGTTCTGCTGATGCATTTGTTATGCTGATGAACTCTTGGGCTGCGCGCTTGGGGCTCGATAATACCTCGTTTAGCAACCCACATGGCTTAGATAGCGAGCAGCTGTACTCAACGCCATACGATATTGCCAAGCTAGGCCAAGCTATCATCCGTGACTTGCCAGAGATCTACCCGCTATATAGTGAGCGCAGTTTCCAATACAACGGGATCACACAGTACAACCGTAATGGTCTGCTTCGTGATCGCAGCATCAATGTTGATGGCATGAAAACGGGCTTCACCTCAGGTGCAGGCTACAGTTTGGCAAGTTCAGCCACGCAAGGTGACATGCGTCTGATTGCGGTTGTAATGGGTTCGACCAGCCCGAAAGCACGTGAATCTGAGAGTAAGCAACTACTAAGCTATGGTTTCCGCTTCTTTGATACTATTGAGCCGAATAAAGTGGGCGAGCCAATCGCACAACCACGAGTGTGGATGGGTGACAAAGACAACGTGAATGTTGGCTTAGCTGAACCACTGTACCTGACGCTACCGAAAGGTGACATCCCGAAACTGAGCGCGGTTGTGGAGATGCAACAAGATTTGTCTGCGCCAATAGAGCAAGGCGCTGTTGTTGGCCAGGTGATGTACAAACTTGAAGATCAAGTGATTGCAGAAGCAAGCTTGGTTGCTCAAGAGCCTGTAGAGCAGGGCAGTATCTTTAAGCGTTTGCTTGACTGGGTGAAGAAGTTGTTTGCTTCTTTGTTCTAAGTGAATGAATATCTGACTCCTAAAAGACGACCCAATGGTCGTCTTTTTTATTGGCAGGCGTTTACTTAGCAGGTTTTCTTGACGGTTTATTACTCTTAAATTGCTTAACGCTGCTTTTCTTATTGGTACGTCTATTCGCTTGTTTATCTCGAGGCGCTCGCTTACTTTCGCCAGACGCTGGCTTATCCGTCACTGGAAAGCCTTCTAGCTCCCTCAATTGCAACGAGCGGCCAGTATGCTCGCGAATCGCCTCTAGATAAGCCTGTTCTCCATGACAAACCAGTGATACTACTATTCCATTTTTTCCAGCTCGGGCTGTGCGCCCAATACGATGCACGTAAGTTTTCGCATCGCTCGGCAGTTCCATATTAATCACGAGCGGTAAGTCATCTATATGCACACCACGCGCAAGCAGGTCGGTGGCAACCAGTGTATGAATCTCCCCGGACTTAAATTGTGCTAGCGTCTCTTGTCGTGCCGTTTGATCTTTATCGCCGTGCAATGCCGCTGAAACGATACCCGCTTTATTCAGCTTCTTACACACGGCATCAGCGTTGTCTTTAGCCCCGACAAAGACTAGGGCTTGTTTTGCTTGAAGTTGTGTCAGCCGACTGATTAAAGCCTTAGTTTTACTGCCCTTATTCACTAAATAGAGTGTTTCATTGATTCGCTCAGTGACATTATCTTGCTTAGCCTTAGCCTTTGCCTTTATGCGCTTAGGTTGGAATAGCATTGCTGTTGCTTTTTGCTTTAATTCATTAGAGAACGTCGCTGAAAACATCATGGTTTGACGTTTTTTCGGTAGCAAGCCCACGATGGTATTCACATCAGGCCAGAACCCCATGTCGAGGAGTCGGTCAGCTTCGTCTAACACTAGGCTCTTGATGGTATTAGTCTCTAACGCCTTCTCAGAGATAAGCTCTAAAAGGCGTCCGGGTGTCGCAACAATAATGTTGGGCGTCTGCTGTTTTAGCTGCTTAACCTGCAGGGTCTTATCCACCCCACCCATTAGCGTTAATGTGTTGACCTCTAGCAAACTGGCAATAGATTCAATGGATTTCCCCACCTGACTTGCCAGTTCACGAGTGGGTGTCAGCACAATAGAAGAGAGCGTTGAGTTATCCTTCATCGCTTGATCAATGAGCGCCAACCCAAAAGCAAGGGTTTTCCCACTGCCTGTCTGAGCCATGGCAAAAATGTCACGATTTTTAACTGCTTCAGGCAGGCTCAGCGTTTGAATCTCAGTGGGTGTGGAGAAAGCTTGCTCTAGCACTGATACGAGCTTTGCATTCAGATTAAGGCTTGAAAAAGTCATGAGACTACTCACTTGGGAAGGGGACTTGGCGCGAACAGTAGCACAGCTAAACAGTCGCCTCTATCAAAATCGACCTGTGTTATTATTCCATCATTGATAATCTCGCCAGTAGCTGATAACGACCATGCTAGATAAAGAAAACCTCCTCAAATTAGCCCGTGTGCAAATGCCTTATGGCAAATTTTCAGGGCGTGTACTGATAGACCTACCAGAAGAGTACTTACTGTGGTTTGCTAAGTGTGGTTGGCCGAGCGGAGAGTTAGGTGATTTAATGAAGCTTTGCTTAGCGTTGAAGATAGAAGGTTTAGATGGCGTGGTCAAGCCTCTAAAAAGAGGGTGATAAAACGTAGGTACAACTAGTTATAAGCTGGCCTTAATGACCAGCTTCATAACACAAATTAATTAGTAGTTCGGAATGTTCATGTTATTAACATCACTTCCAATGTCATGAGCAAACAATTGCTTCAAAACTTCTTTTGCTTGGTGTCCGAAAACATGAGAACCATATACTGGTCGTGGATCTGACGGGCGATCTTCACCGCCAAAGCCAGCAAAGTGGTATCTAAAACCTAAGGCATGGGTAAGTTCATGTGCGACCAGTTCTGGTGAATGAGTACATGTAGCATCTTCACTAGCAATTCTTATCCATTGCCAACCAAGATTAACAACTGTGCTATCGGCGGCAATAATTGTTGAACCACTTGAATCCCATGGCCCTTTACCAGCAGCACCACATAGCCCTGTATGCCCGGCCTGTTCGTAATTGAACTCAAAGATGAATCCACCTTCGGTTGGTAGACTCGAATAGTCGACTTCATGAGACCAAACCATGCTTCCGTCATCATGTAGTATTTCAATTTGAACCACTGGGATTTCACCATCTGCGTCTGAAAGGTCGAAAACTTTTCGACCAACAGCATCTTCAATTAGCTTGATTCCATCATAAATATTTTTGTGCACCTCAAACTCAGGTAGTCCATTGGCATTGTTTACGTACACAGGGATAAGGTTTTGATCGATGTCATGCCTGCGTATCATCCCGTCCATAGGTGGTGTATTGTTATCTACAGCACAAGCAAAAGCATTGCAGAACCATCGGTTATTTTTTAGTGCTAAGTCGCTTCCAGCTTCATGTGGGAGATCTACATCTTGATAGAGATTAGAGTATTCGTTCTCACCTAAAAGGCTAAACACTTTTGTTACACTCTGCTTTGTTGGCATTGGGTTTCGGAAATCACCCTGATCATTACCACCATCACCATCGCTGCCCCCACATCCTGACAACACTCCCAGAATAACTCCGGCTAACACTGCTTTTCTCATAATACTTCCATTGTTTATTTTATAAAAATCAACGAATTATTATGGATGTCAGCAAGTGTGACTAGCTTGTGTTTGTTGCAAAATGTGTCACTACAAAGAAGCTGTTCAGGGTCTTAGCTGTTTTTCGAATAGTCTAGATTTTGACTCTAATACAAACCCATAGTGACTTACTCCACAGTTTCCCGAAGAAAACTAAAATTTATTGGCTTGATAAGAAGGGGTGGCCCAGCGGAGAGCTCGGCGACTTACTGAAACTCTGTCTTGCCCTTAAAATTGAGGGTTAGATAGTGTTGTGAAGCCTCTAAAGCGGATGTGATAGTCTGCGTGCCCAAGCAACTAAAATCAAAACGGTTGTGATTTTATCTCGATTCTTTAAAATATGCGTTTGGACAAAATTTGATGTGCATTAGTGTTTGTACACCGTTTTGTCTTTAGTGCGAGATGTTGCTCTCAACATTCGCTTCACTCATTGCTGTAAAAAGCAAAACAAATACTGCACGTGTTGCTTGGTATGCAACACCACTGTAAAGGATATTTCATGCCTATTATTACTCTTCCTGACGGTAGTCAACGTCAATTTGATAACCCAGTCACTACTTTAGAAGTCGCAGCTGATATCGGTCCTGGTCTTGCGAAAGCAACCATCGCGGGTCGTGTTAATGGCGAGCGTGTCGACGCTTGTGACCCGATTGAAACCGATGCGGCTCTAGAAATCATCACAAATAAAGATGATGTTGATGGCCTCGAGATTGTTCGTCACTCTTGTGCTCACCTTCTTGGTCACGCGATCAAGCAGCTATTCCCAGAAGCAAAGATGGCAATCGGTCCTACAATCGACAATGGTTTCTACTACGATATCGATCTAGAGCACTCATTGACGCAAGAAGATCTTGAAAAGATTGAAAAGCGCATGAAAGAGCTAGCGAAAACGAAGTACCAAGTTATCAAGAAGAAAGTAAGTTGGCAGGAAGCGCGTGACACGTTTGAAGCACGCGGTGAAACTTACAAGATGGAAATCTTGGACGAGAATGTTGCTCGTGACGACCGTCCAGGCCTTTACCACCACGAAGAATACATTGATATGTGTCGTGGCCCTCACGTACCGAACATGAGTTTCTGTCAACACTTCACGTTGCTGAACGTTGCGGGTGCATACTGGCGTGGTAACAGCGACAACAAGATGTTGCAACGTATCTACGGTACGGCGTTCCACGATAAAAAAGCACTTAAGGCACACCTTGTGCGCCTTGAAGAAGCGGCGAAGCGTGACCACCGTAAGATCGGTAAGCAACTCGATCTATTCCACATGCAGCAAGAAGCACCAGGTATGGTGTTCTGGCACCACAATGGTTGGTCTATCTTCCGTGATCTAGAAGTATTCGTGCGTGAAAAACTGACAGAATACGATTACCAAGAAGTAAAAGGCCCACTAATGATGGACCGCGTTCTTTGGGAGCGCTCTGGTCACTGGGACAAATACGCAGATGCGATGTTTACGACGTCTTCAGAGAACCGTGAATACGCAATCAAGCCAATGAACTGTCCTGGTCACGTTCAGATCTTCAATCAAGGTCTAAAATCTTACCGTGATCTGCCACTTCGTATGGCTGAATTTGGTTCTTGTCACCGTAATGAGCCATCTGGTGCGCTACACGGCATCATGCGTGTGCGTGGCTTTACGCAAGATGATGCACACATCTTCTGTACAGAGAGTCAAATCCAAGAGGAAGTGACTGGCTGTATCAAGATGGTTTACGATACATACCAAACATTCGGTTTTGACAACATCGTTGTGAAACTGTCTACACGTCCTGAAAAACGTGTGGGTTCGGATGAGATCTGGGATCAATCAGAAGAAGCACTGAAATTGTCACTAGAGTCGATGGACATTCCTTACGAAATCCAAGAAGGCGAAGGTGCATTCTACGGTCCTAAGATTGAGTTCACTCTATATGATTGTCTCGATCGTGCATGGCAATGTGGTACAGTTCAGCTAGACTTCAACTTACCAGGTCGTCTTGGTGCGACTTACGTGGATGAAAACAACGAGCGTCAAGTGCCGGTAATGATTCACCGTGCAATTCTTGGCTCACTTGAGCGTTTCATCGGTATTCTTATTGAAGAGTACTACGGCTTCTTCCCAACATGGCTTTCTCCTGAGCAAGCCGTGATCATGAATATCACTGACAAACAGTCAGACTATGTTCAAGAAGTTGCACAAAAACTACAAAAATGTGGAATTAGAGCAAAAGCGGACTTGAGAAATGAGAAGATTGGCTTTAAAATCCGCGAACACACTTTGAAGCGTGTCCCGTACATGTTGGTTTGTGGTGACCAAGAAATGGAAGCCGGCGAAATCGCAGTACGTACACGTAAAGGTAAAGACCTCGGTAAATTTAAAGTGGATGACTTTATTGAATACATCCGCACCGAAGTTTCTACCCGTAGGCTCAATCTGGAGGAATAAGCTATTAAAGGCGGAAGACGTGGCCAACAACCGGCCAAACAAAACCAGCACCGTATGAACGGTGAAATTCGCGGCGTTCGTGAAGTTCGTTTAACAGGCGCTGATGGTGAACCTGTAGGTATCGTATCGATCCAAGAAGCACTTGCTGCTGCTGATGAAGCTGGTATGGATCTCGTAGAGATCAGCCCTAACGCCGAGCCACCTGTTTGTCGTGTGATGGACTATGGTAAGTTCCTCTTCGAGAAGAGCAAAGCTGCTAAAGAGCAGAAGAAGAAGCAAAAGCAGATCCAGATTAAGGAAGTTAAATTCCGTCCTGGAACTGACATTGGAGACTATCAGGTAAAACTACGCAACCTGACGCGTTTCCTTGAAGACGGCAACAAAGTGAAGGTAACAATTCGCTTCCGTGGCCGCGAAATGGCTCACCAAGAGATCGGTGTTGACGTTCTAAATCGTTTGAAAGAGGACACAGTAGATTTAGCTGTTGTTGAATCTTTCCCAACGAGAATTGAAGGTCGTCAGATGATCATGGTGTTGGCCCCTAAAAAGAAGTAATTAACGGCTTTGCAAGTAATTGAACCCTGCCGTTGCGAAGCGGCAGGGTTTTATTCGCCCTAATTACTATTGTTTAATCAACTCAACAATGCGGAGTTATTCATCATGCCTAAGATGAAAACCAACAAAGGTGCTGCTAAGCGTTTTAAGAAAACTGCTGGTGGTATTAAGTACAAGCACGCTACAAAACGTCACATTCTGACTAAGCGTACTACTAAGAACAAGCGTCAGCTTCGTCCAAATGCAATCCTTCCTAAGTGTGAAGTGGCTGCAGTTGTTCGTATGATGCCATACGCTTAATTCTTTTTAGTTTATCAATCGTTTAGTTTAGGAGAGACATAATGCCTCGCGTAAAACGTGGTGTACAAGCTCGTGCACGTCATAAGAAAGTTCTAAAACAAGCTAAAGGTTACTACGGTGCACGTTCACGTGTTTACCGCGTAGCTTTCCAAGCAGTTACTAAAGCTGGTCAATACGCTTACCGTGACCGTCGCAACAAGAAACGTCAATTCCGTCAACTGTGGATTGCACGTATCAACGCTGCATCTCGTCAAAATGGTCTATCTTACAGCCGTTTCATCAACGGTCTTAAGAAAGCATCTATCGAGATCGACCGTAAGATCCTTGCTGACATCGCGGTATTCGACAAAGCTGCATTCGCAGTTCTAGTTGAAAAAGCGAAAGCTGCTCTTTAATTAGAGTCAGTTATTCAGGTTTAAGAAGAAGGAGGGCTTAGGCTCTCCTTTTTTATTGCCTAACACTTCTTTTTGCTTCGCACCCCCACCCTCCAACCAAGCTAGCACGGCACAAATGTTATTTTTGTGACGATGAATGTTATTTTGCTCTGGTGATAGTCATTACGTATATTTTGACTAGCTGTAAGCCTGGGATATTTACTTCTTCCCAATTTACAGTGAGTTATCTCCTCATCATCCAATCACCTACGTATAAGTACGTAACCCTTAAGGCTAGTCAGTCGCTTTGACACTATGCGCCTGCGTGTTCACGCCCATTTCATATTTGCCAAATGTTACGCATCTTTGTAGAGACGAATTCGCACTGTATTTCAGTGTAATCACAATGGAAGAACATAAAGGACGAGATCATGAGTTTTATCCATCAATCTGTAAAACGCGTTGTGACCAGTGTGGTTGTAACCGCAGTTTGCGCTTTAGGCTCTGCATCCGCATTTGCTGATGATAAGGTATACCGCTTAAAGCTTGCTGAAACTTGGGGGCCTAACTTCCCCGTGTTTGGTGATACCACCAAGAATATGGCGAAAATGGCGGAAGAGATGTCAGGTGGTCGCCTGCAGATCCGTATCGATTCATCGAACAAGCATAAAGCACCGTTTGGCGTGTTTGATATGGTGAAATCGGGTCAGTACGATATGGGACACTCAGCTTCTTACTACTGGAAAGGTAAGGTGCCAAATACGCTTTACTTCACTTCCATGCCGTTCGGCATGTTGCCAGTGGAGCAATACGCATGGTTTTACTATGGCGGTGGTATGGAGCTTATGGAGCAGGTGTACTCACCACACAATCTAATGTCATTCCCAGGCGGGAATACTGATGTGCAAATGGGTGGATGGTTCCAGAAAGAGATTAACTCAGTCGAAGACCTGCAAGGTTTGAAAATGCGTATCCCGGGTTTTGCGGGTGAAGTATTGGCAGAGCTTGGGGCCAAACCAACAAATATTGCCCCGGGAGAACTGTATACCTCTTTAGAGCGTCGCACCATTGATGCACTAGAGTGGGTAGGTCCTTCACTTGATTTACGTATGGGTTTCCACAAAATTGCGCCGTACTACTACACAGGTTGGCACGAGCCAGCGACAGAGCTTCAATTCTTAGTGAACAAACGGACTTGGGAGAAGCTTCCGGATGATCTCAAGGCGATTTTGCAAGTGGCAATGAAAACCGCCGCATACGACATGTACACTCAATCGAAGCATGAGAGTGGTAAGAACTGGGCAACGATTAAAACTGAGTATCCAAATGTTCAGGTGAAAAACTTCCCACCCGCAGTCATGTCTGCATTGCGTGAGGCGAATGACCGTTTGTTGAAAGAGCATGCTGAAAAAGATGCTTTAGCGAAAGAGATTCAAGAGTCACAAGCATCGTATCTTGAGCAAGTGCGCCCTTGGTCGAATATCTCCCATCGCGCTTACCTCAATGGTCAAGCTGAAGCTGAGAAATAGTTTAGCTATCTTCCCATTCAGCGGTGAGAGACCGCTGGAAGCCCAAGAAATTGATTTATACGTTTCTAGAAAGTGACAAAAATAAGCTCCACCAACCTAGGTTGAGTGGAGCAACCTCAAAATTCCATGGAGCCTGGAATGAGAAGTCTAATTTATATCGAGAGAGCCTTTAATCGCTTCGGTGATTTCTTAGGCTGGCTCGCGAGTATTCTGTTTATCATCCTACTTGCCAATGTCACCTATGATGTGGTGATGAGGTATGTCTTCAATGATGTGTCCATTGCTTTTCAAGAGATGGAATGGCATTTGTTCTCATCGGTCTTTTTGCTCGGTGTCCCTTTTGCCATTAAAGCCGGTGGGCACGTAAGAGTGGACGTATTTTATGAGCGACTTTCCAACAAGGCACAAGCCGTGATTGATATTGTGGGTACGCTCGTCTTCTTATTTCCCTTTTGCTTGTTGGTCGCTTGGTATGGCGTTGATTTTGCCAAAGAGAGCTATACCTTAGGAGAAACATCAGGTGACCCTGGTGGTCTGCCCTATCGTTGGGTGATCAAAGCCATGATACCTCTATCATTCTTCTTTATGGCTATAAGCGGCATTGGTCTTATTCTTCACTCGCTGAACAAGATCGTGAATCCTCATCTTATCTACGACACCCCTAACTCAGACAAACAGTAAGGACACATAAAATGATTGGTATCGTAATGTTTTTTGTCGCTCTGTTCGCGCTGCTTTTAGGTTTTCCGGTGGCCTTTACCTTTGGTGGTATTGCACTAATCTTTGGTGTTTGGGCCGAAGGTATGGATATGTTTGCGTTCATGCCGTATCGCATTCAGTCGATAATGGAGAACACCGTGTTGATGGCTGTGCCTCTGTTTGTCTTTATGGGGTTGGTGTTACAAAAGACAAAGCTAGCGGAGCAGTTACTGGAATCGATGGGGCGCTTATTCGGTGGTGTGCGCGGTGGTATTGCCGTTTCGACGGTGTTGGTTGGCGCGTTGCTAGCTGCGTCGACGGGGGTGGTCGGAGCCTCTGTTGTCGCAATGGGGCTTATTTCACTGCCCGTCATGCTCAAATATAACTATGACAAAGGGCTTGCTTGCGGCACTATTTGCGCTTCGGGCACGCTGGGTCAAATCATTCCACCCTCCATTGTGTTGATCTTATTAGGTGATGTGCTCGGTGTTCCTGTTGGTGACCTTTTCCAAGCAGCGGTTTGGCCTGGGCTGGCGCTGGTGGCTGCTTATGTCATCTATATTCTTATCTACGCTAAGTTGCACCCAGAATCAGCACAAGCGATAGAGCGTGATGACTCAATCAGTCGTAAACAAGAGATCTACAATGCGCTTAAGGCGGTGATACCGCCCCTTGTGCTTATCGTTTTGGTACTGGGCTCTATTTTTGCAGGTATCGCGACCCCAACCGAGTCGGCTGCGCTTGGCGGAGCCGGAGCACTGGTTTTAGCGTTACTATATCGCCAATTTAGTTGGCGTATGGTGTACGAGTCCGCGAAAGAGACCGTCAAAGTCACCGCAATGGTATTTGCTATTTTACTCGGTGCAACCGCCTTCTCGATGGCATTTACCTATACCGGTGGTGACTACCTAGTCGAAGAGTGGATGCTGCAACTGCCGGGTGAAAAATGGGGCTTCCTAATCATCACCATGTTGGTGATACTGATTCTGGGTTTCTTCATCGACTTTGTTGAAATCTGTTTTATTATCGTGCCGATTATCTCGCCAGTTGCGGAGTTGCTTGGCCTTAATATGACATGGTTCGCGATACTGATTGCCATGAATCTGCAAACCTCATTTCTAACCCCACCGTTTGGTTTCAGTCTCTTTTATCTAAAAGGTGTCGCGCCTAATGGGGTCACAACCCAAGACATCTATCGCGGTGTTATGCCGTTTATTCTGATTCAAATCGTGGTGCTTGCTTCACTGTTGGCTTTTCCTGAGATGTATGGAATGGCGAATTAGTATTGAGTTAGAGGAGCTAGAGGCGCAATTGTTCAAATTATGACCTGCGTAACCTCATGATTTAATAATCATTGCTAACGTTAAACTGCCCTTTCGAATTAGGGGCAGTTTTTTGTTTTAGGAGCAAGTATGCCATTAAAAGCGAAGTTGATTCTGTTGACCTTACTCCCTTTGGTTCTTGTGACACTGAGTATCAGTTGGATCTCGATCCATCAAGCCAAGAGTTTAGGTGAGAAAGAGGTGGAGATATTTCGCGACAGTTTAATCAAATCACGCGAGAGTGCATTAAAAGACAGTGTCGATTTGGCTTTTGATGCGATTCGCCATGTCTATATGGATGACGAGTTAAACGAGGTGGAAGCTAAGCTCGAGGTGAAAGATATATTGACTAAGCTTAGGTACGGCTCAGATGGTTATTTCTTTGCTTATGATGAGCAAGGCGTAAATTTGGTTCACCCAATCATGCCGGAACTGGTAGGCCAGAACTTACTCGACCTAAAAGATAGCAATGGGGATTACTTAATTGAGGCATTACTGTTTCAAGCCAAAGCGGGAGGAGGGTTTCATCAATATTTGTGGCAGAAACCCTCAACGGGAGATATTGTACCAAAATTAAGTTATGCCGCCTGGTTGGATAAATGGGATTGGATGATTGGCACCGGGTTGTATATCGAAGATGTGCGACAAGAAGTGGACAACATGCATGCGGCCATCAACCAGAACATTGAGACAACTTTTTTCTCAGTGATGGTGATTCTTATTGTGACTGTCGCCGTGATTATTGTACTTACCTTAGCGATAAACCTTCACGAACATCGCCTCGCAGATAAGAATCTTAAAGAGTTGGCACACAAAACCGTGATGTTTCAGGAAGATGAGAAGAAACATCTTGCGCGTGAACTGCACGATGGTATCAATCAATTACTGGTTTCCAGTAAATGTCATTTGGAGCTGCTCAAGGATAAGGTGGATGATGAGCGACTAAGGTCTCACCTTGATAAGTCACAGCACTCACTCATGATGGCAATAAATGAAGTCAGGCATATATCGCATCAACTTCGCCCAAGCGCATTGGACGATATCGGCCTAGAAGCTGCGCTCACGACACTGTTGCACGACTTTAAGTCACACTCCGGGCTCGAAATTGATGTTCACTTTGATACCAACGCGGTCAAGCTATCTTCAGATATCAGCACGACTTTATATCGAGTGGTACAGGAGTCTCTTAATAATGTAGAGAAACACTCTGGCGCAGGAAAAGTGACGGTGATGCTGCAGCAAGTCGGCGCTCATCTACAATTAATGGTGCGTGATGACGGTGTGGGGTTCAATGTGAATGCAGCACTGGCTCGTGGTGGGATTGGCCTTAGAAACATGCGTGAGCGAGTCGAGTTCATCGGGGGGGACTTCGAATTAATGAGTGAAGTAGGCCTAGGGACTGAAATTGCAGTGTTGATCAGAATGGATGGATAAAATGAGTGACAAAATATCGGTAGTGATGGTGGATGATCATCAGGTTGTTCTCGATGGATTTATGGCACGCTTAGTCCAAGAGCCAGAGATCGAAGTGGTAGGCACGGCGAGTAATGGTTTAGAGGCGGTTGAGATTGTGGGTCAGTTGCTCCCTGATGTGGTATTGATGGACGTCAGTATGCCAATTATGAATGGGATTGATGCAACGCGCCTTATCTGTGAAGAGCATCCAGGCGTGAAAGTGTTAATGCTCACAATGCATGATAATCGCGAGTACATCATGAAGGTGATGCAGGCAGGTGCCGTTGGCTATATGCTCAAAGAAATTTGCGCCAATAAGATGGTTCAGGCGATAAAAACTGTCAATCAAGGCTCTACCTATTTTTGTGAATCAGTGACACAGACTTTGTTTACCCAGGAGGTCGTCCCCTCCGCCCAAAAGCCTAATCCATTGAGTCGCCGAGAGGAGTCAGTATTGAAGCTTGTTGCAGAGGGGCACAGCAGTAAAAAAGTGGCGGCACTTCTTGGAATCAGTTATCGGACAGTGGAAACTCATCGACAGAATATTAAGCACAAATTGGATTTGCACTCGACGGCAGAACTCGCCAAATATGCCATTGATAAAGGTATTATCCACTAGCTAAACGACATCAAGCGAGGAGCTGAATGTTGTTACGCACTAAACCTCGTCGCACGTTATTGCAAAGCTTACCAAAGCGACGAATCTCATCAAACTGAGGTGTAACGCCACGTTCAATCGCACTCTCCCAGTAAGACACCTCAGTTTCCACTAACTCCATGAGCTTTTTAGGGCAGCCAATACAGGAATTGTCGGGGCCGCAGACAAAAGTGTCCTCCTCATAGAGGGGGAGCGTGTTTTTTACCTCTTCTATGAGTGATGTCATTGCAGTCAGGCGGTCGGGTTTAGGGCGCATAGATGATGGCATAAAAGGCTGATAAGAGGGCTAATGTAGAGGTAAAGCTCTCAATCAACCATGCCCCGAAAGGGGTGTTTGATTCAGGCACAACGAAGTACTAAGCGTTTCTCATCGAACTTTTAATTAAATCTATCACCTGCGTTTGATTTCGACCGCCATCTTTTGAGCGGTAAAGTGCGGCATCTACGCTATTTAACCAGGCTATATGATTTTGAAAGCTCGGGTGATACTGGCAAACGCCTAAGCTGATGGTGAATTTGATTTGCTGACCCGCATGCTCAATTTTTGCTTGTTCGATACTGGCGCGCAGGCGCTCGGCAAACAGTCGCGCTTGTTCGGTGCAGGTATTTGGTAGAATAACGGTAAATTCTTCACCACCATAGCGACCACAGACATCGCCTTTGCGTACTGACTTTCGCAGTAGCTTTGCGGTTGCTCTAATCACTTCGTCGCCAACATGGTGCCCATAGGTATCATTGATCGCCTTGAAGTGGTCTATGTCAAACATCACCAGTGAACTTGGTTCAGAGGCATAAACCATTCGCTCGAACTCTTTCTCTAGGTTTTGCTCCCATGAGATTCGATTGTATAGGTTGGTTAGGCCATCTTTGCGGCTCAACTCTGAAAGCTGTTGGTTTGTGGTGTTCAGGTATATCTTGTGGTGTGCAGTCTCCGACACATCGGTGATTTGAATGGCAATATGGCTCACCCCGCCACACAGAGATTTTAAAGGTGTAAAAACGACATCTTGGTACATAAACTGACTGCCGTGAGAAACGGGAGAAAAGTTCTTGAATGCAAATAGATATGGTCGATTTTCCCAACTAGAGAAACAGCGGGTTTCTAGTACGGTTGCATTTGATATCTTGGCTTCAAGCCAACTGCGTGGTAGCCCATCGTAGCTGTCAAAAAGGTTACGACCAAGAATGTTTTGCGATGATATTCCACTGTAGGACTGCATAAAGTTATTCCAGACGACGACGTTATTATCTAAGTCTAGAACCACTAATCCTGAGTCCATCGTATCGAGGATTTGAGTCATCCAGTGAAACTCATTGATGTCTAGCGTAATTCCTGACATTACACATTCTCCATAACGTCAAGAATCACTCTGACGGAAGGTTTATCAACCAAGAACAGAACTTCACATTCAAAGTCCATCGCTTCGGTGTAACAAGTATATTCAACGGCAAATAGCTGCTGATTCTCTTTTGATTGAATTTGCTTGAGTGCTGATCCTGATAGCAGGGCTGGTTGGCGTAGTGAAAAACTCTTGTCGAGCATTTCTCCCAACGATAATAAGAAAGATGAGACAAGTAGGTTGGCGATGTTCTGATAGATTTCGTTGGTGCTGGTAAATGCAGTCTGATATCCAAGCTTTGCGCCTAGTTCTAGAACCTCTTTTCCCCTCAGAGACACAAAGGCTTCCCCATGAATTTGTCCGCCGACAAAGCGTTGAGTAATCGCGGTTGTGTTGGGCTGGTGGAGGGCATCTGACATTGTCATGGCAAGCTCAGAGTATGTGAGATATCCAACATGGGGAATCGGTAGCTCAATAAAATGATTGAGATGATTCGCCATGATGGCTGCCCCTTTGCCAAGCGCAATATTGGCGACTTCCCTAAACTTTTGCTCTGGCGTGTGATCGAAGTGGTCACGCTTTGATGGCTGGTTAAATTTTAAGCCTAGCTTGCTGAATATGGTTTGTACTTCAGTGTCTAGAAATGGTTTTGAGATGAAATAGTTTGCACCAAGCTCTAAGCATCGGTTTTTGGCTTGTTCTTGAACATCTGCCGAAAAGACCACGATTTGAGTTGAGTGAATGCCTTTTGGCAGTGCTTCAAGCACCTCGAAACCATCCATCACAGGCATGGTTAGATCGAGAAAAAGTACATCGATGGGATGTGCTTCCATGAGTTGCAATGCTGCTTGTCCGTGCTCTGCTTCAAATATTGAAAGCGAGGGTTGGTGATCTATTGAACGAACAATAGATTTTCTTGCCACCGCAGAGTCATCACAAACAAGAATATTCATATAACTTGGAACCAACGTCAAAAAAATGATCTTAATGGTTGTTAGGTTAATGCACTAGTAGCCGAATACAAAAAATGTTACCAACTTGTCGATTTGTTTCACAAATTGATTAATTTTATTTATGTGGCTAATTATATTGATAGATTTATCAACCCATTAACTTGGATGTGGCTCTTTTTTTGACGTCAAAGTGCCTTTTTAATTCTCATTAATTGGACAAGTATTTGCAGTCGTGACATGCAAAACAAGACTCACGCTTTATTTTTAATGAAACTCCACTAGTTGCATACGGGCTTGAGTGGATCTGAATCAAAACTGTCCTAAGTTACTGTTAGGTATTCAAAAGTATCGTGATGGTTATTTGTCACATTTTGAAGAGGTTCGATGAACACAAACTTAGTTAACAGTTTAAAAACATCCTTGTTAGGGAGAATGCTCAAAGTATTCGTTCCCGCAGTTAGCGTTTTCTATCTTTGTATCGGTGTCTTTGTCTACTTCAGTTTTGTAAATCAATATCAGGATACACTTCTCGAATTCTGGGCGGAGAAGGTAGAGGATGTATTGGCGCAACTTCCGAATGAGGTTAATCAAATTGATACTCATATTGACATCGCTCTAGAGAGAGAGCGTTACCTCTCTTTTTCTAACCTTAACCAAGATAAACCAAGAACTTTTCGCTCGCTTTACCAACATTTAAATCGACTCCATCAAAGCGAGCGCATTAAACCGTATTCAGACATTACACTGTTGCTTATTGATTCTCTGGGGAATGTGATTGAGAGGAATCAACATATAAGAGCGAGCCTTTTATCTGTGTTGCTGGCAGAAGCGAAGGTGAACTTAACTGGTGACACACAGCGTTTTCATAAAATCGTCGTGGTCGAAAATCAACTCTTGGTAGTCACTGCAGTCAGAACCCCACAACAATACGTACTGCTCTCAGTCCATCCTTCAACCGTATTCGGTGAATTGATTGGAGAGCTAAATGATTCATTGAGTGAACACTATAATTATCGACTTCAAGTGACCTCTGATGCTGAATTGGAAGCTGGGGGAATGGTCACTGTGTCTAGTGCCCTCTTCGGCGCCTCTATTCCTCATACTCACCCAGAGTGGTTTACTGAGCCGAGTTATGCTGACGCGGTTGAGTATGCTTATTTGAGGGAGGATACTAGTCTAGCATTATCAGTGCGTGCTCCGATTGTTGAGTTTTCAATGAGTATTGACCAAGCGTTTATCGCAGATGAGTTATGGGTGTTGAAGCTCAAAGTTGCTTTTGGAGTGGTCGTAGCCACTCTGGTGACCATGCTTTTATTTCACCTAGTTATATCACGCTACGTAGTCAACCCACTTGAACACTATACTCGTCAGGTGACTCGAAGTAGAGCAATCGAATCTGCGGAAGATATAGAGATAGAACAATTAAGGGATGCCTATACAGCCGTTAGGCTAGAGATGCGCACTACTTTAGAGGTGGATGAACTGACTGGTATTGGAAGCCGAAAGCTATTCTTCAAAGAACTAAAGCGTTTAGTCGTAGACCAGCAAGGCACGATTCCTGGTTACTTGATTTATCTTGATATTGATAATTTTAAGCGGGTGAATGAGCATTATGGGCATGACTATGCGGATAGGTTTCTTGTCGATTTTGCTGACAAAACAAGAGATTTAATCGCGGGATATATCGATTCTTCACCCGGTGTTACTTTCTGTCGTCTGGCGGTCGATCAGTTTGGTGTGTATATCCAGCAAACTCATGGCTTTTCTCAAACCTTGCAGTTGATACACGCTATTCAAGACCTATTTCATCCTCATTACCGTTTTGAGGGTAATGAACTGCCCATCTCGGTGAGTATCGGCGTTGTAGAAGTCGACCACTATAGCCAAGCATTAGGGTTAGAGTCGCTACAGAGTTATGGAGAGAGAGCACTACAGGCAGCGAAAGCACAAGATGGAAACCACTATCAATTTTATAATGTTGATATTGACCACCAGGTGAGAAAAGGCGAAACAATGGAGCGAGAGCTCATCAATTCGTTGATTCATGATAGCTTCAAGCTGGTGTTTATGCCTATTGTGACGGCAAAAGGAAAACACGTGCGGGGGTACGAAATATTGACTCGCTGTCCGTCGTTGGAAAAAATGAATTTTTGTGCGGATGAGTATATTACACAAGCGGAAAAGCTTGGTTTAATCGAAGAGATTGATCTCTGGGTTTTAAGAAACAGCTTCAACCTGATTAGTAAGTTGGTAAAGAATACAAGTCGAAGTCTGATCTTTTCCATCAATATTTCAGCCTTAGAGCTGAGTAATAGTCGTTTTCCTAGCCAGGTAGCCACATTACTGGAACAGTACTATGTTGATCCTTCGTGTATAGAGCTAGAGGTAACGGAAACGGCTTTCGTTCCAAATGACAAAATAGGTTTAGAGGTCTTGAATGCGCTTAAAGATTTAGGTTTTCGTTTGGTATTAGACGATTTTGGTGCGGGCTACACCTCGTTTCATCAGTTGGTTCACTATCCGTTTGATGTGCTGAAAATTGATAAAAGCTTTGTTGAAATCCTTAACGAGGAGAGCACCAACGAGCGATCTATGGTCGAGGTTATCTACTCACTAGCCAAAACACATAACCTTGAATTAGTCGCAGAAGGTGTCGAGACACAGTTTCAAGCGGACTATCTAACTGAGCTTGGGTGTGAATGGTTACAGGGATACTACTTCTCTAAACCTATTTCAGAAGATTTGATGCGTTTTGAAGTTTTGCAGCGACCACATTTAGAGTTAGTCGTAAAAGGGGCACTTTAGCTCTATTCTGTTTTGGTGAGCTTCCTTAGGTGTGTTAGGTTATCCAGTAACTTGTTACACATGGAAGCATTATGAGCAGCATATTAGAGTGTATTCGAACCGTTGGGCGAGGAGAGAGAGGGCGCAAACCTCTTTCATTTGAGCAAGCATATAAAGTGATGGATGAGTATCTAGATGGTCAGGTGGGTGATGACCAAATGGCAATGTTGATGATGCTGATCCGCGTGCAGAACGAAACGAAACAAGAGATAGCCGGATTTGTCAGTGCCTTTCAATCGCGTATGCCAGATATTGGTGCTGATATTGATTGGCCTTGTTATGCGGGGAAGCGTTACTCTGCGGGGCCTCCTTGGCAATTACTGGCAGCGAAAATTCTTGCTGATAATGGATATAAAGTTCTGCTGCATGGCTATAAGGATCCGACAATGGATCGACTCCATGTTGAAGATTTTCTTGAAAAAGTAGGGATTGAAACAGCCAAAGATGCCAAGCAGGCTAAATCAATATTGAAAAAACACAATATCGCCTACTTACCTCTTGCCCATTTTGCACCGCAAGCAGAAACGATGATTGGCTGGAAGCAGCGCTATGGCCTTCGAACTCCTATTAATACCGTAGTGAGAGCATTGAATCCGAGTAAGGCGCGTTTAGGCTTACGTGGAAGTTTCCATCCAGGGTTTCAACAACTGCATGCCGAAGTAGAGCATGAAATTGGCAAGACGTCTCATGCGGTTATTTCGTTTAAAGGCCAATCGGGTGAATCTGAATATAACCCTAAGGTCAGTCAGACGGTGTGGATGAGCTCAACTGAAGGTGTAGAATCCTACTACTGGCAGGAGCGCCAACTGGATGAAATTGATAATAGCTACAAGTGTCCGCTAGGAACGTCAGTAGAGCAGAGGCATCTGATGGTCAACACGATAATAGAGACGATGGCGGCAGTTTTGTTTACCGAATTGCAGGATCGCGACAGGGCGATCGCGGTGGCTGATCGTTACTGGCATCAGTTCATCGGCGCGGAGTCACGTTAAAGCGATAGATGTTTTAAAAATACCTTGCCAAGAACAACAAAGGTCAGCAATTGCTGACCTTTCTCATCACAGACTTTGTTTCAAAGCTTACTTCTTGCCTTGAACGGTTGCTTTATCTTCTTCAGTTAGTTCACGGATGCGACGGCTGATGTCACGGCGAGCTTTCGAGATTTCAGCACTCTTGATGATGTGGTCATCTACACGGTCTTCGTAGTCGGCTTTCATGTTCTTGATGATCACGATGATTTCATCTGTCGACATGTCTGGACGAATGTAGTCCATTAGGTTGTCTAGAAGGTCAACACGCTTACGGTTGTCACGGATTTTTTTCTCGTTGTCTAGTAGCTCACGCTTCAGTTTATTCTTACGACGTGCTTGGCTAACGATTTCAAAAACGCTACTCATAACTTTCCCCAAAAATTAAAACTCAAAATGGACACTAACAACACGTTAGCATCACGTACCTGCACTCGATTAAAGCACAGTTTTGTTCGTTTTCTCAAGGTGTTCTGAGTGCGCCTACTCACAGAGTTCACATCACCGAGCAGTGAGGCGGCATGTAGGGATTTATTTTGGTCATGAATGACACGCTAGGTTATTTGACTTTAGATCAAATAATGGCTGAATTTTTAGCTTAACCCGACGCTCTAAGTTGACTTTTTATTCTGAATATATGACATTTCATGCTCTTTAAAACACAACTATCATCACACACTAAAAACAGACTATGTCGCAAACACACGTTGAGTCACAATCGGTGACGACTGAAAACAAAACATGGCAAATGCCAGACACATTAATTCTAATTTTTGTTGTCGGTATCCTAGCTAGCATCCTTACTTATTTTGTACCAGCTGGTCACTTTGATACCCAGCAAGTCTCTTATATTGCTGACGGCGTAGAGAAAACGCGTACCGTTATTGACCCGATGTCATTTAGTTACGCAACAGATGAGAACGGTGATCTGCAATACAACAAAGTAGGTTTATTCGCGTCAGGTGGTGGCATTGGATTAATGAACTTCCCATTTGAGGGGTTAGTTTCTGGCTCTAAATGGGGCAGCGCGATTGGCGTCATCATGTTCATGTTAGTGATCGGTGGTGCGTTTGGTGTGGTGATGCGCACAGGTACCATTGATAACGGTATTTTGCGCCTAATTGATAAGACCAAGGGCAGTGAGTCTTTATTTATTCCAGTTCTGTTCTTCTTGTTTTCGCTGGGCGGTGCCGTTTTCGGTATGGGCGAAGAGGCGGTTGCGTTTGCAATTATTATCGCTCCATTAATGGTTCGCCTTGGTTATGATGGTATCACCACTGTGATGGTGACTTACGTTGCGACACAAATTGGTTTCGCCACATCATGGATGAACCCATTCTCAGTGGCGATTGCTCAAGGTATTGCTGGTGTGCCGGTTTTATCAGGCATGCAGATGCGTATGGTGATGTGGGTAGCTTTCACTTTGATTGGTATTGCCTTTACCATGATGTACGCCTCGCGTATTAAAGCGAACCCAGAGCTTTCACACAGTTATGGCAGTGATGCACACTTCCGCCAACAAGACATTGGTAATCAAGACTCTCGTTGGAACCTTGGCGATACGCTCGTTATCCTAACCGTGTTTGCAACCACAGTATGGGTCGTTTGGGGTGTAGTAGCTCACGCTTGGTATATTCCTGAGATCGCGTCTCAGTTCTTCACAATGGGCTTTGTCGCCGGTATCATTGGCGTTGTTTTCCGCCTAAATGGTATGACAGTCAACGACATCGCAGCGTCATTTAAAGAAGGTGCAGGTGTTATGTTGGCTCCTGCATTACTAGTAGGTTGTGCCAAGGGTGTACTACTGATTCTTGGCGGCGGGTCTACCGATGAAGTCAGTGTGTTGAACTCGATTCTTAACAGTGCTGGTGGCGTCATTAGTGGCTTACCTGAAGCAGGTGCGGCTTGGTTAATGTATGTTTTCCAGTCCATCTTCAACTTCTTCGTGACGTCAGGCTCTGGCCAGGCTGCACTAACGATGCCTCTACTTGCGCCGCTTGCTGATATCGCTGGTGTGACGCGTCAAGTTGCGGTTCTTGCTTTCCAATTGGGTGATGGTTTCACTAACATCATCGTACCGACTTCTGCTTCTCTAATGGCGACCCTGGGTGTGTGCCGTATTGATTGGGGTAATTGGGCAAAATTCTGTTGGCGCTTTATCTTACTGCTGTTCACTCTATCGAGCATCGTGGTAGTATCAGCACATCTGTTAGGCTTCTCGTAAGCCTTTCAAACCACATTCATTTTAGGGCGAGTTATCTCGCCCTTTTTATTGGAGAAATACAACTATGGCGACGGTTCGCTCAGGCGATATTGTTCAAGGTAAATCGGTTATTGAGCAGTTGAATGTTCTTGACCTTCCAATCGGCTCTCATCAATTTTGGTTCCAGGCGGGCTCTAATGCTATCGCACAACCTTACCTGCTGCCTGTTACTGTATTTAAAGGCGCTCAAGAGGGACCAAGAGTCATGGTGACCGCGGGGGTACATGGCGACGAGCTCAATGGTGTACTTTCTGCTCAACAGCTTATCCGTTCGTTGGGTAACGTTGAAGTTAAAGGTACCATTACCATTGTATCAATGATAAACCTGCCGGGTATGCTCAATCATAGTCGTGATTTTCATAGTTCTGACCCTGATGCCTCTCCAAGTAACCTAAACCGTTTTTTCCCAGGCAATGCGAATGGCGATGCGGCTAATCGCTTTATTGATGCGGTTTGGTGCAAGCTGCTGAAGCCCAATGCTGACTGTGCTATCGATCTGCACACTCAAACCAGCGGTGCGGTTTACCCACTTTATGTCTTTGCAGATTATCGTTTACCTGAAGCCCTGCAAATGGCTCGTCTGATGAACCCAGATTGTATTCTTGATGATCCCGGCGATGATGGTGTTTTGGAAACTCTATGGAATCGAAGCCTAGTGCCAAGTATCACAGTGGAAGTCGGTATGGGTAAAGTCACTCAGCAAGCCCTCATAGACCGTTCAGTAGAAGGAATGGAGAACATCCTCAAATACATCGGTTTACTGGATGGAGAACCGACACAGCCTCCGTTTGAATGTCGCGAAGGTAAAACCATTACCAGTATTCGCGCTAAACAGGGTGGCTTTGTATTGCCGCAAGTGGAGCTATTGAGTGATGTCAGCTCAGGCGATATCGTTGCGTTACAATACGATGCATTTGGTCAACTGGTTGAAACCTATTGTGCGCCAAATGACGGTAAAGTGCTGAGTTTCAATGTGGACTCAATGCGCGAACCCGGTGCGCTGGTGGTTAGGTTGCTCTCTGACTAGCAAAAACTCGATAAACGCATGCTCAGGCATGCGTTTTTTCGTTTTGAGTGCCGATAAAATGTCCAACTACAATTACGCAACATTGTTCCTCTCCCTATCTATAGCTATGATGGAGGAAATGAAACGGCACTATGTCTATAACAAATGAATTCTATCAAACAGCTTAACCAAGAAATTGGCTATGTTGCTCATCAATCAGAGCCTGTTAAACCGCAAACCCCACCAGAAGCTTTGAAGTTGCGAAAGTCTTATCAGGGCGCTCGAAAGTGGGTTGAAGCGACAGAGGTAGAACTGCAGCGCTCTCGTATCATGATGGTTGATGAAAAGGGTAACATGCGCCCACTCAATCTCTACCCAGAACATTAGAAAAGGATAACTACAATGACAATCGTTCTCTCGCCTATTGAAGCCCGTATTATTGGCTGTCTGATTGAAAAAGAAGTCACGACACCAGACTATTATCCTCTAACGCTCAACAGCCTTACGTCAGCCTGTAATCAGAAAAGTAATCGCGAGCCTGTTATGTCTTTGACATCGGATGAAATCAAGATCGCAGTCGAGGGCTTGATTGCAAAGCGACTGGTTAGCGATGAAAGTGGATTCAATAGTCGTGCGAATAAGTTCCAGCATCGTTTTTGCAACACAGAATTTGGCGATTTTCACTTAACAAAGCAGGAAAAAGGCATCGCTTGCTGCATGTTACTTCGCGGCGCTCAGACTCCAGGAGAGCTACGCACTCGCACCAGTCGTCTGTGTGAGTTCTCTGATGTAAAAGAAGTTGAACAAGTTCTAACGAATATGGCAGAGCGCGAAGGTGGTCCTCTCGTGGTTAAGCTTCCAAGAGAAGCGGGTAAGCGTGAGTCTCGCTATCAGCATTTGTTCTGTGGTGAAGTTGATATTTCGGAGTTAGAGACGGCTGTGCCAACCAACGCTAAAGATGCTCGAATTGCGGAGTTGGAGCAGGAAGTGGCAGAGCTAAAAGCTAAGATCGTAGATTTGGAATCTCAGCTTGGTTAGTTCTCAACAAGCAAACCAAGGGAAGTCCCCTTGGTTTGTTTATCTGATTCGGACAAAAAATAATACTCTATACTGTGGAGTAACCACAGACATCTCACGACGCTTTGCACAGCACTGCAGCGGCAAAGGAGCGAAAGCCTTGAAAGGAAAAGCCCCTTTATTACTAGAGTGGTCGGTGCAGGTTGGCTATTCACGTAGCGAAGCTCAAAAGTGGGAATACAAAATCAAGCAGCTGTCTAAGTCGCGCAAAGAAGCTTTAATCTTGGGGGAATGGCAACTCAACAATCTAGAGTAAGATATTGGGTTTTCACTCCGCTCTCTGCGATTGAAGTCGAACGAAATATAAGAAGAAAATTTGATGAGAAAGTACCTAACTTCAGCGGCGTTATCGATATTGGCATTTGGTGCAAATGCTGACCACCATACACTGCAAGTCCTGAGTGAATACTGGCAGTATGATGAATTTTTAGATCAGTTTCCTGCCCAACGCGCTTTGACTGAAAAACTCAATAAAACAGTACAAGCTGACGCATCACCTTTGAAAACTGAACAAAAAAAGCCGATTTCAATTTCGGTGGTTTATCCTGGCCAACAAGTATCAGATTATTGGGTGCGCAACATAAGCGCCTTTGAGCAGCGTATGGACGAGCTTGGGATCGAGTATCAGATAAATCAGGTATTTACTCGTCCTAATGTTGATCTAAGGCAGCAGAGTGTTTCTTTGATGGAGGCTCTTAAAAATAAGTCTGATTATCTCATTTTTACGTTAGATACCACTCGTCATCGTAAATTCATTGAGCATGTATTAAGCTCCGGAGAAACTAAGCTTATTCTTCAAAACATCACTACTCCTTTAAGGGAGTGGGATGAACTTCAGCCATTTATGTATGTTGGCTTCGACCATATCAAAGGAACACAGCTTTTGGTTGAACACTTCAAAAATGTCTTCCCTGAAGGAAATAGTAACTATTCGGTGATTTATCGCTCAGAGGGTTATGTTAGTGAAGCAAGGGGCTCTACTTTCATCAACCAAATGTCACATAGCGGTCACTATAACCTAGCGTCCTCTTATTACACGGATGCAAGCCGAGAATCGGGCTATCAAACTACACTCACCATACTGGAGCAAAATAGGGATATCGATTTTATTTATGCAAGCGCAACAGATGTGGCTTTGGGAGCGGTAGATGCTTTGAAAGAAATGGGGCGCACTGATGTTTACATTAATGGTTGGGGGGGAGGCACAGCGGAGCTTCAAGCCCTAGCGAATGATGACCTCGATGTAACAGTTATGCGAATGAATGACGATACAGGTATCGCAATGGCTGAGGCTATTAAATGGGACATACAAGGAGAGTCTGTTCCAACGGTTTACTCTGGTGACTTTAAACTTATTACGTCGGAAGCGGACGACAATGAAATACGGTATTTGAAGCAAAAAGCTTTTCGTTATTCTAACCGTGATTAAGTGAGGCGACGCTCGAATGAGTATGTTTAATCCGCGTAAGCGACGTCGACCCTTTACCACACTGATCACTCAGTCGGTCTTTGTGTTGATCTCGGTATTTGCATGTTTGATCCTGTTTCAAAATTACTATGTTTCAAATGAGGTCATTAGTCGTGAAGCATCCAGGGCTCACATGCAGACGTCGACACTCATTCAGGGGCTGTTTAATTTTCGCCTGGATGCACTTGAAATTCAGCAAGATACCATTGGCCGTAGTGATTCTCTGGTGAAAGCAATACGAGATGATCAGCGTACCGACATCGACCGCCTTTTCGCAGGCCTCGATAATATAGATTCGAACTTGATTCCCGATATCAGGGTCATCACTCGTGGGAACGATGTTTATTGGGATGATACCAACCACGGCTTTTACGGTATCTCTGACCGCTCATTGCTTAATTTGACTCAACGCCTCGGACAGACCAAGCATTGGTATTTGGCACAGACGCCCTCTCAACTTGGTACTCGCTATATCTTGATGCGCCGCTCTCCAATCGTGGATACACGATCTGGAGAGCTTGTCGCCATGTTGAACATTGGCTTGGTGCTTAACAACAACCTCTCTTTAATGGTCATGTTGCGTGATGGCAGCAACTCACAGGATGTGATGTTAGCAGTGGGCTCAACGGTTATCGCGTCAAGTTTCAACAAAAAGCCGGAGTATGATCAGCTCGATATTTTGCTTAGTCATGCTGATGCTCAAAATCAATACAGCCTCAATGGCAGTATATCGGTCAATAAAACCGATCTTGTCTTGAATGATACGCCAACTTTTTTGAGTGTCTTCACTATCCGAAACTCCCCTGCGGCAACGCTATTAGTTCGAAGCCATTTTATTACCGCTATAGCCCTGTTCGGCATTTTGCTTGGCATACTCTTTTGGGGACGCTACTGGTTGAAGAAGAAAGTGGCAAGAGAACTTGACCTGTTGATGAACTACACCAGTGATATTGTCGAGCATCGTGTGGTCAAGCGCTATGAGGGCTCTGCCATTATTGAGTTCGATCGTCTTGGTAACGTCATAGAAAATGCCTTTGCGCGCTTGAATGAGCAAGAAAAGTTGTTTGAAGACCTATTTAACTTTTCATTGTCACCAAGTATCGTTTGGAACGCGAATGGTCAGGTAGTGAGTATGAACCCTGTCGCCAAGCACCAGTTTGGTAGTGATATCGAAGGCACGGCATCTTATGCTCAACTGATCGAGGTTCTACTGCCTCATGTGTTGCAGGTCGTAGAAGGCGAAACGGTGATTGGCGTTAACACGTCTATTGGCAAAGATACCTATCGTTGGAATATCTCGTCGATCTTTATTGAAAACGGCCAGCAACAGATTATCGCTCAAGCTCAGAATATATCGTCACTCATTGAAGCCGAGCGACAAACCCAGCTCGCAAAAGAAGCGGCGGAAGAGAGTGCTCGGGTACGGGCTGACTTCCTTGCGAAAATGAGCCACGAGCTAAGAACGCCACTCAACGGTATTATTGGCGTCTCCCAACTGCTTCAATATGGCTTGTCAAAAGAACAGCATCAAAAGTATGTCGATATCTTATGCCAAAGTGGTGAGCACTTGCTAGCGGTACTGAACGACATTCTCGATTTTTCAAAAATCGAGCAAGGTCAATTTAGTATCCAGCCGACACTATTTAAATTACTCGAGAGTTGTAGAGCGGTTGAACAGATTTATACCCCACTGTGTGAGGAAAAAGGGATTCAGCTCAGAGTGCGCATGAATGCCGCGCCAGATTTGATGATAGTGACAGACCAAGTCCGTCTAAATCAGATTCTCTTTAACCTTGTGAGTAACGCGGTGAAGTTTACCGACAAAGGTGGAGTGAATGTTCTTGTTCAGGTCCTTAGCACAGATAAGATGACGATTGAGGTTACTGATACGGGGATTGGTGTTGATGACGGTGAGCTAGGCAAAATTTTTGAACCTTTTGTGCAGTTGGAATCCTCTCTAAAACGGCAGCATGGCGGCAGTGGTTTAGGGCTAGCGATTGTTAATAGTCTAGTTGAACTTCTTGGCGGGAAAATGCGTGTTGAGAGCGAAGTCGGTAAGGGTACAACCTTTACGTTAACACTGCCGATCAAAGCACAAAGCCGCGCTGAGAATACGATGGCACTGCCTCATCTACCCCACTCACAGATCTTCTTTGATGGAAAAGTTCGCGTGTTATTGGTGGAGGACAACAACACCAATGCGTTTATCGCACAAGCTTTTTGTGAAAAGTTTGGCATGAAGGTAGAGTGGGTCGTTGATGGGATTAAAGCGATTGATGCGATGAGATCACAGTCATTTGACCTGGTATTGATGGATAATCAACTGCCCGAGATGAATGGTATCGAGGCAACACGCTATATTCGCCAAGAGCTGAACAACGAAACGCCAATCTTTGCTTGTACCGCAGATGGATTAGATGAGACGCGCAATGCGTTTATGGTCGCTGGCGCAAACTATGTATTGCTAAAACCATTGAAAGAGAGAGCCCTGATTGATGCGCTGAAGTTATTTAAACAGAACTTTCATCAACAAAAGGAGTAAGCTCGAAACCATAGAGCTTACTCTGTGTAACGGTTAGTTCAATGGCTGATCTGTTTTATTAATGGGCTCAAGCCTGGCTGAAAACTTGCTGGCTAAAGACTGCATCTCAGGCATCATGCGATAAATCAAATGCAGTTGCTGCAGTATCATTTTCACCGAGTTCTCATCTTCTTCTCGCCACTCAGAAAGTCGCTTTTCAATCGCGCTATCGTAAGATGGCTGCTCGTGAGTATCCGTATTACTGCCACTTAGCTTCAAGTACAGGCTCTCTAGCTGCTGATGGATAAAGCGGTGTGCTTCCAAGATCAGTTGATGGGTTGACTCGTCATCTATTCTGCTGCGATGGGCTCCCATCGCTGAGATATAGCTCAGTAGCGCATGGTTTAATGTGAGAAAACGAAAACTCTCCTCAACGGCCCCTCTATAACGTCCTGGTTCAACCAGCATCGCGTTAATTGCAGCGTTAAGCGCCGCATCGTGGTTATGGGCTTGTCGACGAGCAATACGGTAGTTGAGGCTATCTTTCTTCCCGATACGATACTGACCAATGACTTGCGCAAGATAGCTGTTGTTGCTTTTTAGGGCATCAGCCATCACTCGGTGCAGACGCTTCGATTGCCAGTCTGGCAAGATGAGACTGACTGCGCCGACGGCCAACGCACAGCCTATGAGTGTATCCGCCAGACGCGGTAAAACTACGGCATAGCCTTCACCAAGTTGGTTGAAACAGAACAGCACCAGTAGTGTGATGAATCCGGTGGCATAACTGTAATTGTTGATTCTGAAGGCAAAGAAGAGTAACCCGCTCAACACGATAAACACGAGCTGACTCTCTTGTGAAGGGAATACGGTGAGTAACGGTACACCTACGAGTAGGCCCGCAATCGTGCCTATAACTCGTGAAGTGAGCTTTTGGCGAGTTGCGCTGTAATTGGGCTGGCAGACAAACAAGGTGGTCAGCAAGATCCAGTATCCACGCTCCAAGCCTAACGATTGAATGATACCGTAGCCTAGGCTCAGAGCGAGTGAAAGGCGGATAGCGTGGCGAAACAGGATAGAATCTTTATTAAAGTTTGCTTTGATGCGTAGCCACATTGCTTTCAATGTATGCGGGTCAGTATCGTCAAGTTGATCATCTTCTTGAGCCACGCTATCGTTCTGATTAATCGAGCTAAATAGTTTCTCAACCATCGTTAGATTGTTAAATAGATAGCCGAGTTGAGCCAACGAAATACGAGAAGAGTCGCCAGTGACGTTGCGGATATCGGTATCACGCAAATATTGAATAGAACTTTGTAGCTCATCAAGCGCGACAATTGAATCACCCGAGTGCTGGTACTCTTCATTTAACTGAATAGACTGTGCTAATTCGCGGCAAGCTTTAGCTTGAGTTTCAAGTAGGTACTTAAAACGAAACATCACATCAGAGCGTTGAAAATCTTGTGCGAGCTCTTGATATCGATAATGGCTCGAGCTGACACGCTCATGAATATCTTGAGCGAGAAAGTAGATGGTTAAGAAACGGCGATGACTACTGTGTATATGCCCGCGCTTTGAGCGCGATAACAGAGTGTTTTTACATTGGTTCAACGCATCGACGGTGGCTGAATTATATTTGGCTTCAGCAAGGCGGTGTGGCTGCGGTGTAAGATTAGAAAGAGGGTGAAATAACTGGCTCTTTGCATCAAGGTAATCAGCCAAGCGAAAGAAAACATTGGCGGCACTTTGCTGAATCGGCTGTGACGGTGCCATTCCTTGCCAAAGCATCGACATGACGAAATACCAGGCTGCGCCACACAGCAGCCAAGTAGGTTGAAACCAAAGGTTCGGACTCTCTTGTGCACCTAGCATCGTGTAGATAGCAATGAGTATTGAACCAAAGGCGATGCTCGCGTACCTCGGGCCTATGGCGCCCAGCATAATAAAGCCAAAGCTTGAGAGTGCTAGCCCCAACACAAAAAACAGAGGGTAGGGAAATAAAAGCTCGACGGACAGAGATGCGATAGCAAAACAAAATAGGGTTAGGAGAATGGCTTTAAGCCTGCCAGTAAAACTGTCATCACTTTCTGACAACGCCGCTGCAATCACGCCAAGAATAAGGGGAATAATCAGTGTTTTTAGATTGAAATACCAACAAGGGATCACCACACCAAGCAAGGTAATCAGTATTAGAATACTGTAGTTAAACGTTTTATTTGCCCAGTAGAGTTGAAATTGTTGTGACAGAGAGCGGATTGTTAACGGCACAAGTTATCCATATTTATGCATCAAATTGAGAGTATTGTACCGACTCTCCTTGCCAGCTCAAGGTGTTAGTGACTGAATCAACGAGTCATTAAGCCTTTGAACTTGAACAGTAGACCTTAATTAAAGTGGAGGAATCACACAGCTCTGACGTTGATGTTTTGTTTGTGTAATTAGTCCGTTATATACTCGGACTATTATTTGTACCATTCAGTCAGTATTTTCATTGTCATGCAGTTAAGTGCTAGTTCCACCGCTCGTTTCTTTGCTCAGAATGAATACCAACATGTCGCGATCGACGGCACAGAGTTGGTGATTTCATCCCCCCTGCTCGAAGAGCGTATCCCTTTTCATGTTTGGAATGGAAATGTCGAGGTAAAGCGAGGCTTTGTCTGGGGTTCACTGGTGTTCTATGCTCACCCAGAAGATGAGCAGCAGACGGCGTGGTGTGTGCAAGGGCTACCTTGGGAGCGCTGTCGTAAGTTCGCTCAACAGGCGGTGCTGTGTTATCAAGAGTGGCACAATAAACAGTGCGAGCAATTGAATATCTGTCTTCCCCAGTGGGAAGCAGAGTTGCATCGACTTAAACATCTGCCTGAATTTCTTCCGCATTCACTGGTAAAAAAATGGAGTGAGCAGGTGGTTAGCGACTTGACTGAGATGAATATGTCTCTGGAAGAAGCTGAACACCACAAAGCCCAGCGCATTGAACATCTCTCTTCATGGTTACTAGAAGCACATCAACAAGTGATCGAACGTAATGACGCGTGGATCGCCAAAGAGCGCCCAAATTGGGAAGTGCTCTTTAAACAAATTGAATCCTCACCACTGAATGAAACTCAGCAGCATGCGGTACTGCTTAACGATAATCACAATTTAGTTCTGGCTGGGGCAGGCTCTGGTAAGACGAGTGTTTTGACTGCGCGCGTTGCTTATTTGCTGCAAAGCCATCTTGCCAATGCAGAAGATATTTTATTGCTCGCCTTTGGTCGAGATGCGGTGGATGAGATGTCATCTAGGTTGGCAGACAAAGTGGGTTTAGCGGCGGACGCAGTGACAGTGAACACCTTTCATCAACTGGGGATGCGTATTTTACGCGAAGTCGATGGCGAAATGCCCAAACTCAGCCCACTAGCGACTGACGACAAGCTACGCCAAGCGTGGTGTATCGACTGGCTAAAGAAACACTGGATGACACCAGCCAACTTCAAACGCTGGCAGAAACACCTATCTAACTGGCCAATTGCCTACCTAGCGGGTGATGACGAGCTTGGGAGTAATGTTGAAAACCCGAAGTTGATTGCTTGGTTGGATACGCAACTTTCTCAGTTAGGCGCGATGGCAAAAAATAAGAAAGATATTCAAGAGCTGCTGGTGTCACACCCAGAATACTCTCGCTTAAACAGTGAATTAGCCTTGGTTTGGCCGTGTTATCAAGCTTGGAAACAAACCCTTAAGGAGACGGGCGAGATTGACTTTAATGTGATGATAAGCCGCGCCACGCAGTATGTCAGCAGAGGGCGATTTAAATCGCAATGGCGTCATATTATGGTGGATGAATATCAAGACATTTCACCCCAGCGCTTGGCATTGATCGAAGCGCTATGTCATTCCAAACATGTCGATGCAGTCCGTCTGTTTGCCGTTGGTGACGATTGGCAATCCATCTATCAGTTTACTGGCTCAGACGTTAACTTGACGACGGGTTTCGCTGAGCGTTTTACCCATTCAACGATACATCATCTTGATACCACCTACCGTTTTAACCAGAAAATCGGCGAAGTGGCGAATCGTTTTATTCAGGCCAACCCAATCCAACTGAAGAAAACCTTAAACAGCGCCAAAGAAACCAAACAGGCGAGTGTGTTTGTCGCTCCTCAGAGTCGAATTGAGCACGCTTTGGATGAACTTAATCGCCATACGAACAAGAAAAAGTCTGTGTTGATTCTGGGACGCAATCACTACCATCAACCAGAGCACTTATCTACGTGGCAAAAGTCGTTTGCTCATCTGGACATTCGTTACATGACTTGTCATGCCAGTAAAGGCAAAGAAGCCGATTATGTGTTTGTGGTTAATGTGGATGAGGGGCAGCTACCCGCGAAAGTCAAAACACTTCATTTAGACAGTGCTGTTGTGCAAAGCGATGATGATTTTGCGCATGCAGAAGAGCGTCGATTGTTCTACGTTGCGTTGACTCGAGCAAAAGAGAAAGTGTGGGTAATGTATAAAACCTCACCATCTGTGTTTGTGAAAGAACTTATCGAAGACGATTACGAGGTTGAGGTAATAGAAAGCCGAGCATAAGGCTCGGCTCATTGTCGTATCTTTATCAGTTGCGCGTGTTAGGTACGATCGGCTAAGTACTTCTCGTAATCTGGGATCTCGATAACGACTTCAGATTTGAGCAGGTTTGAGGACACCATGAAGTTTGCTGATGCGCGGTTGGTGGCTACTGGAATGTTCCATACACTCGCAATACGCAGTAGCGCTTTCACATCAGGGTCATGAGGTACGGCATTAAGTGGGTCCCAGAAGAAGATTAGCATGTCAATTTTGCCTTCTGAAATCAATGCACCGAGCTGTTGGTCACCTCCCATTGGACCGCTGATAAAGCTCTTGATCGCCAGTCCTGTTTCTTTACTTAGCATGTGGCCTGTTGTGCCGGTCGCATAAAGAAAGTGCCCTTGCAGCTTCTCTTTTTGCTCTTGTACCCAACGTAATAGTTCCGGTTTGTAGTTGTCATGTGCCACAAGTGCGATGTGTTTGTGAGCAGGCATGGTGCGAGTCGTTTTTTCCATGTAGCAATGTATCCTAAATGATTTCTATCTATTTTCGATTATGCGCAAAGCGAGTGACATTTTCATTAGCTATATTTCGTTATCCACGTACGAAGATCAAGGAGTTGAGAAAAAAGTCGGTCGATACTCTGATGGAGAAAGAGACTCCTCCTGCTGAAAACTACTCAGTTTATGAGGTGTAAGCCCCTGAATACTGATAGGAATTGAGTGATCAATACTGCCATCATTCAGATACGAAATCGCTTGGCGTATAGAAGCTCGACCTTGCCGCACCATGTGATCGGTTGGAGCAAATTCAACCTTGTTTCTAACTAGTCCTCGATAGACCCCATGACTTAAATAGGTAGCGATTAATCCTATGTCGCTATATTGCTTGCCTCGAAGCTCGCTAATGGCGGCTTCAATAGCAACGGCACTACCGTAGATGTAGTCGATCTCGTCGTACTTCTCTAGCAGTTTCTGGATCAGGTTACGCTGGAGTTCTTTGTCATTATCCCCCCAGTAAGTGGCAATAATCTCAACATCTTGGTGCTGTATCGCGTCATAAAAGCCCTGAAGTACAGGCTTGGTACCACCACTCGATTTGGGCCCAGGCAGCAGAGCAACTTTGATTGGCTGAGGCTGCTTTTCTGCCTGCTGCGCTAAAAACTGGCCGGAGAGAAAGCCCATGCCATGCCAATCAACCCCGATGGTCGATTTGAGTATTGGTTGGTTGTCACTATCTAATTCTAGGTAGTTGACGACGGCAAACACGGGAATATCGTACGTTAGTTGCTGCAGATCATGTTGGTAAGCGGTAGGAGATACGGAACCGAGTAATATCGCATCTGCCCCCCACTCGCGGCAGGCGATAAGTTGTTCTTGTTGTTTTTCGATATTGTCATAACTGCCAGATTCGAACACGCGCAAGGTAACTTGTTGTTTCCGAGCTTCATCCACCATGCCGTAATTGACCGATAACCAATAGGAGTCCTTGAGGTGCGGATATACCGCGCACAGTTTTGTCGACTGCCCCCAGACATTAGCACTCACTCCTAAAATGGAGACGAGTAACCCTAGTTTTGTTGTCAGGTTGGATGAGAGCAAACTTGTCAGCATAAACGTGTTACATTAATCAACAGTGAATAACCATAGTAAAAGCATACCAATTCCTTCTCTTAATGATAGTGATTCGAGGCGAAACCGATAAGGATTATCCTTTAGAGGGATAAGGTTACTGTGAAATAGGGTTTTATAGAGGCTATTTTGTTGATTTTTCGACCATTAGGTAAACGATTGATATGAGCATGTTCAATACCCACAGCATCGGTGGTCGGCTGTTGATGGCGTTTGCTGCGATGGCACTGCTCGTACTCGCTTCTGCTTCGATCGGGGTTGTTGGTTTTAGTTTAGTGTCAAAAACAGAGCGCAATGTCGTGACGAAAGCGATTCCTTCAATGATTGAAGCGCGACAAGTTGCCGAGCTAAGTGCAAGAATGGTTTCTTCAGTCCAGTTATTGGCCAACGCACAAACTGAACTGGAGCGTCAACAAGCTGGGCAGCAGCTCTTTACCAAGTTGGAATCTCTTCTAAACCATATCCGTGCGCTGGGAGCGGACTCTTTTGATACCGAACTTCTTAATCAGCTTGAGGTTAATGTCGAGAGCATCATTGATACACTGGCTAATTTGGGAATAGCAGTTGAAAAACGACTATTACTGTCTGAAGACATTCATCAGCGTCTACTGTTGATGAGAGAAGTGGGCCGAGAGCTAGAGGGGCTAACGAGAACCCAAGTATTGAATACCAGTACGGTTGCTGTTGCCAATGTGACGCAAATATACGGTTTGGTGAACTCGAGTGACCAAGAAGAGGTGTACAACGCACTGGATAACCTAGTTGAAGTCGATCTAGATCTTAGCGACCGATTACATGAGCTGCACCTGCTCGCCTTTCAAATACTCAATCAAATAGAAGAACTGCGTTCAGCCACTGATGCTCAGCGGATTGCAGATATTCGTCACTCATATAATGATAATCTCACGATAATGCAGCGACGTGTTTCTGCCGTTGAAGATCCGACGAGACATCAACAAATGGTGAGTATTATTGATGACTTGCAAGCGAAACAGATCGTATTCGAACTGATCGCTCAAAGAGAGTCAAACAGCGCACAATCGCAGACATTCTTGTCTAACGCGCTTGAACAATTTGCCGCTCTGAACCAGACGGTCAGCCAGCTGGTGGATGAGTCGAATCAAGTGACCACAGATTCTGTTGTCGATTTAAAGCAGACTCTAGAGCAAGCACGTTTGACTCTGGCCGTTCTCGGTATTTTGGGCCTAATCATTGTCGGCTTTATTATCTGGAAGCTGGTCTATGTGTCGGTAATTCAACGTCTTGACCGTTACTCCAGCTCTCTAGCTGCCATATCAGATGGACAATACCCCGATGATGTCCCAACTTCGGGGAGTGATGAGCTATCACAAATGGGTAAGGCGATCAACAAAGCGCGCGACACGTCTAAAGCTTTGTCTGTTTTGGTAGAGAAAGAAGCGGCGGCGCGAGGTGCATTAGAGCAGCACAAATCGCAGCTAGAAGACTTAGTGTTTGAGCGAACTCATCAGTTGCAACAGAGTAATGAGCGCTTGAACAGTGAGGTCGTGAATCACGCCCGAGCACGTCAAGAGGCCGAATCGGCCAACAAAGCGAAATCTGCTTTCCTCGCAACCATGAGTCATGAAATACGCACGCCTTTGAATGGTGTATTGGGGACAACTCAGTTGCTACGCGAGGGAGAGTTATCACCCCAGCAAGCGCAGTATGTAGAGGTGATTAACCGAAGTGGTAGCAGTTTGCTGACAGTACTCAACGACGTATTGGATTACTCCAAAATAGAGGCGGGACACTTCTCTCTGCAATCTCGCGCTTTTGATTTGAAGCAGCTTGTCGAGGATGTCATTGGGTTGTTTCAAGCGCAGGCTGAGCATAAAGGTCTACAGCTTAGTGCGCAGATTGAATCTGATGTAGGGCGTTATTGGCAAGGAGATTCAGTACGCCTACACCAAGTGCTCAGCAACTTGATTAGCAATGCCGTTAAGTTTACTGAGCATGGGTATATTGACTTGTATATCAGCTTGGATGTAGAAGACGAAACGTCCCTTCGCTTCGAGGTTTCAGACTCTGGAGTAGGGATCAGAGCTGATGAACAAGCGCACCTTTTTGATCCGTTTAGCCAGTCTAAGTCAGGGCAGTCCAAGATAGGTGGAACAGGCCTCGGCTTAGCGATATGTCAAAAACTCGTTCAAGCGATGGGAAGCCAAATTGAACTGGCTTCTGAAGAGGGACAAGGAGCACAGTTCGCTTTTGCCTTGTCTTTGCCTAAGGCTTCTCAACAAGCGTTGCAGCAGTGTCAAAGCTACCCAAGTACCAGTTCGGAATCAGAGAGTTATCACATATTGTTGGTTGAAGATAACCCAGTCAACCAGCTGGTGGCTCAAGGCTTTTTGGTCAAACTTGGTCATAGCTATCAAATGGCAAAAGATAGCCATCAAGCGCGAGCGCTTCTGGCGTCGTCACGGTTTGACCTAGCCCTATTTGATATCAACCTACCTGATGGTACTGGTGTTGAGTTGCTTCAGTGGGCAAAAGAGCAAAAACTCAAAACAATGCCGATTCTGGCGGTATCAGCACATGTCTTTGAAGAGGAAGTGACTGAATACCTAGCTGCTGGTTTTGATGGGTTTGTTGGCAAGCCGATAGAGAAACGGAAACTGCATAACGCAATAGCATCTGTAATGGGGGAGGAAGTGTTTGTCACCTCGAAACCCGCAATCTCTGAGCCTGAATCGACAGCGGTAGCAGATACGAGTAGCAAATTGGATATCGAGACCCTAGCCAAAGACTATGAGGTATTAGGCAGAGCAAAGGTGCAGCAACTGATCGAGCTATTTGCTTCCACTAGTCAAGAGACCCTGCATGAGATGGACGCTTTAGCGGATGGAAAGGATAGAGAGACAGCTAGCCTAGCGCACAGACTCAAAGGGTCGGCGGCGAGTTTAGGTTTAACACGATTGGTTCAGCTATGTCTTGCTATTGAAAAGTCCCCTTTAGCATCAGCTGAATATCGCGCGAGCAGTGCAACGCTCTATAAAGCTCGCCAAGATGCGGTTGAATCACTGCAAATGTGGATTGATGGGCAACCATAAAATACAAAGGGGCCGTCAGGCCCCTTTGTATGTAATCGATCAATCGTCGTTACATCTCTTTTTCTTCTTTATGGTTTTCGCGGAAATATTCCCACTGCTCCACCATCTCATCATCAGAGAGTTTGCAATACGTTACGCGCTTGCCTGCCTCTGTAACCATAACCAACTCGCCCTCTTGTTCAACACAGTAAACAGAAGCAGGATTGGACACAGCGGTGTATTCACCAACATCGTATTTCTCTTGGACATCAGCACAACCACTGACGAGCGCACTTAGACCAATTCCCATCAATATCATTTTTACGTTCATTAACCTATGTCCTCTTAACTGACTGTTTTTCTTGGCTTGATATAAGTGTAGAAGATGTTTCTGAAAACGAGGGGCTGTTAATCAATCTTAACTTGGATTAATTCGTCAACAATACAAGCCGCATCACAAAGTCATTGAATGGCATCGTTGCTACCCGCCAAATTTGCACTCATCTTCTAAGATTAAATTGCAAAATCAACTCAGTCTGCAAGGTTATGGAAGAAACATCAAAAAAACGAGTGGTGGCGTTTCCGTGTTAGCTAAGTCCTGTAACGGGGTTGACGTTTAATATTTGGGAGAAAGGGCTCGGTTTTGCTACAATTCGCGCCCTTTGTGCTTTTTGAGATGTGTTGAGATGAAATTTACCGAGCTAGGCTTAAATCCCATTTTGGTTAAACAGTTGGAGTCATTGAACTTCACGGTACCAACCGAGGTTCAACAGCAAGCGATTCCGGAGGTTTTAGCTGGTAAAGATGTTTTAGCAGCCGCTCAGACGGGAACAGGTAAAACAGCAGCGTTTGCTTTGCCCATTCTTAACAAGCTACTTGAGTGTCAAGGCGTTCTTGAAGAGGCTAGACAGCCAAGAGCGTTGGTATTGGTGCCAACTCGAGAGCTCGCACAGCAAGTGCTCGAGAGCATTCAAGCGCTTTCCCAAACCACATCGCTTGTCACAGTTTCGCTGTATGGTGGCACGAGTATTAATGTCCAGACGAATAAACTGCGTAAAGGATGCGACATTGTTGTCGCGACACCAGGTCGTCTTTTAGACCATCTCTACTGCAAAAATTTGAATCTAAAATCGATCAGTCACTTTGTTCTCGATGAAGCTGACCGAATGCTCGACATGGGCTTTAAACCAGATATTCAAAGAGTCCTGCGCACGTTAGGTGATCAGCCTCGTCAAACACTACTGTTTTCTGCCACTTTCCACAAAGGTATTAAGAATTTTGCTTACCGTCTGCTTGATGCACCGATTGAAGTTGAAGTGTCCCCAGCGAATACCACTACTGATTTAGTGGAGCAGATCGTTTATCCCGTGGATAAATCGCGTAAACATGAGTTGCTCTCTTTCTTAATTGGGTCAAGAAATTGGCAGCAGGTTTTGGTGTTTACCAAAACGAAACAAGGCAGTGATGCGTTGGCCAAAGAGCTCAAATTAGATGGTATTGAGGCAGTATCGATCAATGGTGACAAAAGCCAAGGGGCGCGCCAACGTGCGTTAGACGACTTTAAAGTAGGCAAGGTGCGTGCGCTGATTGCTACTGATGTCGCAGCGAGAGGCCTTGATATCCCGCAATTAGAGCAAGTTGTCAACTTTGATATGCCGTTTAAGGCAGAAGACTACGTACACCGAATTGGTCGCACGGGGCGTGCTGGGCAAAAAGGACTCGCAGTGTCTTTGATGAGTCATGACGAGCAACGCCTTGTGGATGCTATTGAGAGACTGCTAGACACTCGCTTACCGCAAGAATGGCTGGCGGGTTATGAGCCTCAACCTCAATCCGAGGTCAATCCAGAGCGACCAAACAAGAGGTTGAGTAAGTCTGCTCAAAAGAAAGCGCTTAAAGCGCGCTTAGGTATTCAGTCAAAGCGTCGATAAATGCATTTTACATTTATTTACGAAAAATAACTTTTTGCTATTTTCCATTCGGGGGCGTGATGTACGCCCCCTTTTTGTGATCTCTGTAGCATCTTTGTGTTTTCTTGTGGAATTCCATTTCTTTGATTGCACGCACTAATTCACTCCTCACTATTGATAACCTTACAAAACTAGTGGAGTAATAACTCTACAGTAAGTGATTGCGATCAAACAAATTAGCAACATTAAATGATTTAACTATCACCAGTTGTTTTTTTGTTGTTATTTTTCTTTTAAAAAAAACAAAGTAATATTTTTGCATCGTCAAACTTTTGTCAGTAGCATATTTCGCTGAGGTCGCCATACGACCAAAGTTTTAAAAATACTTTTCCCAAAATTGAAATTTTTTATTTTAGATGGAGCTAAAAATGCTTACGAAGATGTTTGTTAAGGCACAAGTTGCGCTACAAGACCTAAAGAATGACGAGCGTGGTGTTACTGCGATTGAATATGCGATTATTGGTGTTGCTATTTCTGCGATTGTTTTGGCGATGTTCAATGATGGTGGAATTAGCGAAGCACTTACAGGTGCGGTGGACCAAATATCAACCAATATAACTTCTGCTGAAACACCGGTAAGTGGCGCATAGTATTGAGTTTAGAACCATTTCAAGGCTGGTTAATACTGGCCTTTTTGGGTGTTTCCATATGTATGATGGATATTAAATGGCGCTATATTTCCAACAAATTAGTTCTATTGGTTTTCCTGATTTCATGGTCTTTATTTGATTCCTCTAGTGAGATTTCATATTACATTGCATCTGGTGTGTTTTTCTCCTTTTTGTATGCTGCCAATATAATAGCAGGTGGAGATCTTAAGTTAATTCTTGCATTTCTCCCAGGAGTAAATACTGAATACATGCTATCGACAATATGCTTGATGGGAATTTTAGGCGGTTGCGTAGCTTTGCTCTGTTTTCTTTATGGATTTAGTAAAAAAGACTGGCTGGAAACTCACGGGTTGCCCTATGGCGTTGCAATTGTTTCGGGCTTTTTAGTTGGATCTGCAGCATCACTATAAGGATTTATGATGCGTACGAAATTGTTAATGATTTTTGCTTTCTTAGCGATATCTGTTGGTCTTTATGGTGTACTAAACCCTACCAAAAAAGAACATCTTTCAAAAATACAACACATAGTTGAAGACAAGCCGATATTTTATCATGTTTACTTTTTTATTAATGATGTTAAATCGGGTGATTACGTCTCAAGAAGAGACTTTGAGCTGCGCCGACTGTCTAGTGATGAAGCCGAAAAGCTTGGAATTTTTGGCGATTTAAGTATCGCAACTCCTGCTGGTTCTGTTTATCGCACTGCTAACAAAGCCGATAGCATTCTATTACAGGATGCGATTTTGTCTCCAGAACAGCCGGGCTACATTGATGCAATAATTTCTTCTAACCATGTTCCTTATGCTATCAAGGTAAATCCAGAAACAGTCGTTGGTGGGTTGATCGACTATGGTACGAAAATAGATGTGTTGGCAATTACTCAACCTTCTGAAGGTTATAGCAACACTCAAATATCTATCGAACCAATCCTAACAGGGATTAAAGTTCTACAAGTAAAGAAAGAACAATCTTCCAATAGTGGGTCAAGTAACACCACCCAGAGTATCAATAATCACCTGATTTTAGAGCTTACTCGAAAACAAGTCGCACAATTGACAATAGCTAAAAAGATCGCACAAATAGAAGTCCATAAGTCGATAGGTAATTACTCTTTGAATGATCTTAGCTCAAATGCCGGTGATGTCTTACCAAATTTCAAAGCTATAAAAGAATTCCGCGCCAATAAAGTAACAGTGAAATAAGGATGACACTATGAGTCGTTGGTTTACGGCATTTTGTGTTGGGGTTTTATCTATCGTATTGACGATACCTGCCTCTGCACAACGTTTGCTTAATATCATGGAAGGAGAGGCAAAAAGCTTATTTACCTCTCAGGATATCGGTTCAGTCTTTATTGCAAACCCTGCAATAGCGGATTATCAGGTAATGGATAAGAATCGAGTCATTGTTTTTGGTAAGGCGACAGGTTCAACTTCACTTTTGGTCTTCGATGAAAACAACAAGACTATATTAAGTAGAAAAGTTATAACGAATAAGAGTTATGACCATATTCTACAAACGGTAAAACTACATTATCCTCAATCAGATGTTGCAATGTATAACCTTGGGGATCAAATTGTATTATCAGGGACAGTAGCTACTGAGGCTGAAAAAGATGGAATACATAGCCTCGTTGGTGAGTTACTTGCTAGAGAGGCAAAGGAGCGAAAAACAGTCTGGATAAGTGCTGATGGGAATTCAGATCATGACCGAGATATTGACTTTATGGTTAGAAAGGAATTTTCTGGCGTGATCAACCGTATTGAAGTTGCTGTTACTAAGCAGGTTAACGTTAAGCTTTCTATTGCTGAAGTATCACATTCTTTCCTGGAAAATTTTGGTATTCAATACGGAGATGCCGCACTAGGTGCAGGTATGTTCGTGAACCCTATTTTAGATTTTAGTGCCGACAATATTTTGGCAGTAATAACCGCCATGGGTGATGACTCTGTCGGGCAAGTATTAGCCGAGCCGAATATGTCGGTTATTTCCGGTGAAAGTGCCTCTTTCCTTGTTGGTGGTGAAATCCCTGTCGTGACGGTGGTTGATGGTGGAACGAACATCGAATACAAAGAGTTTGGTGTGCGCCTTGATCTTGTTGCAAAAGTGTTGCGTGATGACAAGATTATGCTTTCGTTAGCCCCAGAGGTGAGTTCTCTCGATTCACAATATACTAATGGTCAATATAGTCTTCCGGCGCTAAAAACACGCCGCGCTCAAACAACAGTGGAACTGGGTGATGGTCAAAGCTTTGTTTTGGGTGGTCTATTGAGTTCAGAAGACATGGAATCTTTGCGTAAAGTCCCTTACGCAGGTGATGTCCCTGTCTTAGGCTCCATGTTCCGTCACACGGAGACCTCACGTAGTAAGACTGAACTGATTATCGTTGCTACGGTTAACCTGGTGAAGCCGATTCATAGCTCTCAGATTCAACTGCCAACCATCCGTAAGACCACCAACCTACAGCGCTTCTTTGTGCTTGATAGTCAATACTCCACAGCGACTCAGCAATGGGCGCAAGAGATTTTGTCATCAGGAGGGTTTAAAAAATGAGAACAGTGTTAACAACCGCCCTTTTATCCAGTTTTCTTATCTCGGGGTGTTCTCACCAAGTCGCTGATAATAAGGGTATTGCCGTAGATCTTTATCCAGTTACCTATGCCCTTGATTTATCTTTGGAGAAATCCACAGAACTGAGTGTTGAGCGTGAATGGAACCAGTTTTACCGTACTCACAAACAAGAGATGTTACTGAAATCTGTGGAGCTAAAATACTACTCCAAACAAGGAAAAAGTGTGGCTGATCGCTGGCAGCAAGAGCTTAAACGGGCAGGTGCTGCTGATGTTGCGCTGGTGAATGCAAGCGGTATCAGCCGTGAATATGATGTCAGTGTTGAAGTTCACAGCTATCGCGTAGTGACGCCAGTGTGTGAGTACGATCAAGTGGATCAATATGGCTCGCAAAACTTAGGTTGCGCGCTAGAAAGCGCCCGCTGGCAGTCGATGGTTCATCCAGAAAATGTGCTTATTAAGGCCAAGGGGGAGTAATGGGAACTAAAGAGCCAATGTTCGACATCCTAGAGTCCTTCAACAACATCGATGCTAATAAGGCTAAAGCAAATTTCAAGATGCCTTGCGTTGTGTTCACGCAAACCGATGAATGCCACACCTTAATTGAAGAAGCGTTCCGATTCGAAGGGATTGAACAGCCGACTTTTGTTAAAAATCGTGATGAAGACATGCGTCGTTATGTACGCGAGTCTTCGGTTGAAATTGCCATTGTTGAGCTGAATGAATCACAAGATGTCACCAAAGACATGGAACGAATTAGTCACTTGTTGCCTAACGAGGCATCAGTGGTAGTGGTTGGCAAAGAAGATGCGATCTCAACCATTCGTAACTTAAAGTCGATGGGCTTTTACTATCTGTTTTGGCCAGTGACAAAACAAGAACTCATTGAGTTCTTAAAAAACGTACACGATAACCGCTTACGTGAGCATGGTCTGGGTAAGAAGCGCCAGGCAAAAAAGGTTGCTTTTTGGGGAAGTAAAGGCGGCGTTGGCACATCAATGCTGGCGACAGAAGTATCTTATGAGCTATCAGAAAAACGTAAATCAAAGTGTGTGCTGGTGGATCATAACTACCTCGGTGGAAACCTAGACATCTTCTTGAACCTCGATAACTTCAATAAAAAAGGTGTATCGTCGGTAAGTTCTGCCTCAGACCTAGACGTTACTTATGCCGTGAGCATGACTCGCAAGGTTAATGACATGCTGTCATTCCTTTCTGTCGAGTCTGATCAACACCATGAACATGAGCTAAAAGAGTACTCGCGTTCTCTAAGTGATCTGTTAGCCGAATACAACAACTTTATTGTCGAAGACCTATCGGGTTCGGGTCAAAGTCGTCAAGACATTCAGTATATTGCAGGTAACTGCGATGCCGTGGTCATAGTCGTCGCCCCGATGGTGTCTTGTGTTCGTGAAGCGAAAAAAATCCTTGATCTGCTAAACAAAGAACCGGGTAATCTGCGTCGCATCATTGTTCTCAACCACAACTTGCCAGCCAGTGCGACAGTTATGACTAAGCGTGACGTTCAACACTATCTAGGACAAGAGATTGCTGTTGAAGTGCCGTTTGAGCAAACGCTGGTTAAAAACGTGCTCAATGGTAAACGTTTGTACAACTCGCGTCTCAAATCTGCTAAATCGATTCGTAAATTGACATCAGAAATCTTGGGTGAAACAGACAAGCAATCAGCGTTCTCGCTCGGTAGCTTATTTAGGTAGGTAGTATGGTCGATCAAACCAAAGCCATTTTTGTCTCATTGCGCGAAAAGATCTATGCAGCTTTAGAGGCCGATGTTGTTAATACGCTTAGTCGCGAGCAATTGACCGAACAGTTGTCGGAAGCCATTGATGTGCTCATCGATCGTGAGCAGCACTCAGTGGCGACGGTTGTTCGCCGAGAGTATGTCAAAAGTTTAGTTGACGAAATTGTTGGCCTTGGGCCTCTGCAGCCTCTAATGGATGATGAGTCAATCAGTGACATCATGATCAACGGTCACGATAACGTCTTTATTGAGCGTAATGGCTTGGTAGAAAAGTCTTCAGTGACTTTCATTGATGAGACTCAGCTGCAGCAAATCGCGAAACGTATAGCCGCGCGAGTCGGTCGACGTGTTGATGACTCAGCGCCTACCTGTGATGCACGTTTGGCTGATGGTAGTCGTGTTAACATTGTTATCCCACCTATTGCGATTGATGGCACTTCTGTCTCTATCCGTAAGTTTAAAAAGCAAAGTATTGGGCTAGAAGAACTGGTTGGCTACGGAGCAATGAGCCCGGAAATGGCTAAAGTACTAATGATTGCCTCGCGTTGTCGCCTGAATATCCTTATTTCAGGTGGTACGGGTTCGGGTAAGACAACCATGCTCAATGCGCTCTCTCAGTATATTTCTGAAAAAGAGCGAATCGTGACCATCGAGGATGCCGCGGAGCTGAAACTACAGCAACCCCACGTTGTTCGCCTTGAGACGAGGACATCCGGTATCGAGGGTAACGGTGCAATCCATCAGCGCGATCTCGTTATCAACTCACTGCGTATGCGCCCAGACAGAATCATTGTTGGTGAGTGTCGTGGTGGTGAAGCCTTTGAGATGCTTCAAGCAATGAACACCGGTCACGATGGCTCAATGTCGACATTGCACGCGAATACACCTCGTGATGCTCTAGCGCGTTGTGAAGCGATGGTGATGATGGCAACCAATAACTTACCGTTAGATGCAATTCGTAGAACGATCGTGAGCGCGGTGGATATTATTATTCAGATCAGCCGTCTGCATGACGGTAGTCGTAAGGTCATGAGTATCTCAGAGGTCGTTGGCCTTGAAGGTTCGAATGTTGTTTTGGAGGAGATCTTCCGCTTCGAGCCGCTACCTGCACAAGCGGGGAGTGATAAGGTTAACGGTCAGTTTATTACGTCTGGTTTGATGAAGCGTTCTGTGCTGTTTGAAAAAGCGCGTTTTTATGGTTTGGAAGATAAACTCTCTTCAGCGTTTACCATCACGGGGGCGGCAGCATGATGGCGTGGTTGTGTTTGATCGCGGGTGGTGTGTTTCTGCTGCTTCTATTAAAAGAAGATAAGCAGGTTCATAAACGCTATTTGGAGTCAGATAATCAAACGGTGACCACGAAGTCAATGGTGCATGGCGCAAGTGCCATCAACCTAGAGGCGTTATCAGATGAAACGTTTCGTCAAAAAGTGGATCGTATTAGTCGTAATATCAGTCGCCAATTGGGCAAAGGCGCGCCAATCAAAATCTTCGGCTTTATGATTGCACTGGTATTTGCCGCGATTTATTTGAATAACAATTTTGCTCGTATTCATCCTGCACTCATGGTGGTAATCGTAGAAATTGTCGGCTTGTATGCAGGATATGCTTGGTTACAAAAACGAGAGAAAAAACACTTCGAAGAGGCGTTCCCTGATGCACTCAACATGTTGACCAGTGCAGTCAGCGCGGGTGAGAGTCTGATGCATGCTATTATGTTCGTTGGCCGTTCCCTTGAGGGAGAAGTTGGGTCTGAGTTTAAACTGATGGGTGAGCGCCTGCAGATGGGCGAATCCCCCGATACGGTATTTCGCAAAGCGTGTAAACGCTTCCCTTATTCAGAATTTCATTTCTTCGTCATCACACTACGTGCCAACATGCAGCGCGGTGGTCAGTTAAAAGACATCATTACCCGATTAAACCGTTTGATGTTTGATGCTCGCTCAGTAGAGAAAAAGAAATTCTCGCTAACTGCTGAAGCACGTATGTCAGCAAAAATCGTCGCATCTATCCCTTTTATTTTCTTGTTTATGCTGCAGTACCTCTCTCCAGAGAATTATGAGTATGTGATGTTTGATCCTGACGGCCGTTACATCCTCTACTACGTGCTGATCAGCGAGTTTATTGGGATCAGTATTGTCTGGTCACTCATGAAGGGGGTGAGGTGATGGAACATGTTGAGTTCTTTACCCTACTTCTTATTGTTGGGGGTGTCTTGTTGCTGCTATTGAGTATGCGAAGTGATCAGGAAGCCAAACAAGTTAGTCGCTTTCTTGATGACAACGCGAGGCAACAAACTCACGAGACAAAATTTAGTTTGATGGGGTGGCTTGAAACGGCCGTTCCTAAGTCGCTGGCGAGTAATCAAGACGAAATCAACGAGAAGTTCAGCGCGGCAGGGCTCTATTCCACGACGTATACCCACTTATATATGCCAGCAAAGTATGCGGCTTTGATTGTAGGCAGTGCGCTTATCTATTTCGCTTTAGGTAGTGACGACCTGACATCAATGGCAGCAGTGTTGGCTGTTTGGGTTATCGCAGCTCTAATCTTGCCTGACATTTTGTTGGATAGTCGGATTAAAGCTTATCGTGCTGATGTGTCGGGGAAATTACCTTATCTGATTGACCTATTGGCCGTCTGTGTGCAAACAGGGATGACACTGGAGTCATCGTTTGCTTATCTGGCTCAGGAAATGAAAGGTTTTGACCCAAGAATGGCCAAGCTGGTTGGCAAAGCCAATGACAGAGCGCATATCGTCGGGCTCGACCGATCGCTTGATGAACTCTATTTACATATTCCTACTTCGGAAATGAGAAGTTTCGTAATGACTCTAAAACAGAGTCTTCAATACGGCTCCTCGATCTACAGCGTTTTAACCACGTTGTCAGCGGATATTCGAGAAGTGAATATGCTGACCCTGGAAGAAAAAATCGGCAAGCTGGCAGCCAAAATGTCGGTTCCACTAATTTTATTCATAATGGTGCCAATCGTTATCTTGATTGCCGCACCTGGTGTAATGAGGATGATGTCCGGTGCTTAAAAAATGGATGATTGGGCTACTAACCGTAGTCGTATTGCAAGGGTGTGCTTCGAGTGGCGGCACAGCAAGAAAGTATGATGCGTTTAAAGGTGACGATATCTTGTCGTCAAAACAAGAACACATCATGAAAATGTCAGGCAACTGGAAAGGTCTTATTCCTCTTTATAAACAACAGCTTCAGCGTTATGAGACGGATGATGTGCGTGAAAAGCTTGGACGTGCCTATTTAATGTCGGGCGATCCGGAATCAGCCATCTTTACTATTGAGCCTATCTTAGAGAACGCTTATCCAACGGTTGTCTCTCGTGTCATACACGCTTCTGCGTTGTTTGACTTAGGAGATTCAGCGCAAGCGAAAAAGATACTGATCGAGACCTATCGCACCGAGGCACCACGTAACGGTGAAATAGAGAATTTGTTGGGTATTATCCACGCGCAAGAGCATGAGTTTGATGTGGCTCGCGACTACTTTAACTTAGCTCGTCGTCACTACTACAACGATAACACCGTTAGAAATAATCTCGCGGTCGTGGATATTTTAGAGAGTAACTATGAAACGGCTGTTCGCCGTCTGGCAAGCATCGATATGAAGGGTAAGCGCGACCAACAGCTAGAAGCGAACCTTGCTATTGCAATGGCAAAGCGTGGTGAAATGCACTATGTGCGCGGTATGTTGGATAGTTCATTATCTAGAGAGCAAGCGAATGCCGTCTATGAGGCGATTCGTGATGCTGACTTAACGGCCTACTAAGCGGTTTTGTGATGTTGATAAAATTAGCCCGTTTCAGCCTGTGTAAAACCAAAGGTATGGGAACCATCGAGTTTGTCATGGGTTTTATGCTGTTTTGGTGGATGTGTATGGCGTGGGTTGAAGCGAGCTTTATGTCCTATGTATCGGCATTGGGTGACTTGGCGGTGAGCGAGGCGGCTCGAGCGACGAAAGTTCGTGAAGATGAAGACTATTCGACCGTATTTAGCTCAGTGATCAACGATAGTGGCTCCTTGTGGGCGGGAATTGTTAGCTCAAACAACTTCAAAATGGATGTGGATTTTGTGTCATCAGTGTCAGAGTTACACAGCTATGACGCCACGATGTGCGGTTGGATGATACCCGCTGATGCAGATGACCCATGTTACAACATTAAATCACCTGATGATAAGGCAATTGCGATCTACCGTGTTAACTATGAATACACGCCGATGTTTAATTATTTTTTGGACAGTAAGAAACTGTTTTTGCGTGAAGCTATCGTGATACAGGAGTACGAACGTGATCAGTTCTATTTCAACTAAGCGCGGCAATTTCACGGTTGAATTCGCAATTGTGGGTGTTTTTTTTAGTTTGCTGTTTGCCTTCAGTGGTGATGTCATCATCAAACTCTCATACAAGGGTAAGCTAGATCGACTCTCTTTTTCTGCGGCCAGTATCTTAAAAGAGAAAACGCAGCTATATGACACGCGAGTGTTTGATCCTAGTATGCCAGTACCCACGTTTAGCGATGACGCTAAAGAGGTGGTTGATATCGTAACCTCCTCTTTAGAACGCAGTATCAGTGCGTTTGACATAAACCAATTTAATTACACTATTGAGGCATTGACCTATAGCGGCACTGATGTTGTGGAATCTTTTCTTACCGAGGCAAGTGGCGGGTGCTCACCAAGCCAAAATCTTGAGATGTTGGATAACGGTGGCAACTTGTCTGTCGTTTCATCGTGGGGGCGTAGAACACCCATTTATCGCGTGACTTTGTGTTATGACACCAACAATTGGATCGGCTCATTACTTGGAACCGACTTTACTCGAGTCTCCTCGAGCTCAGTGATTATAGGGAGATAACATGCAGTGTTCGTTACAAAAGCAAAATGGTCATGCGGCGATTTTGTTTGCCATGATGATTCCAGTTTTTTTTGGATTGTTTACTTTAGGATCTGATGGCGCACGCATAATGCAAAGCAAGGCTCGATTGGGGGATGCTATGGAGGCTGCGTCTTTGGCCGTCACCGCTCATGCCTCTACGGATAATAGTGCTGACGGTGTTAATCAAACCATTGCGAGGAACTATATAGAGTATTACGCCACTGACTTGAAAGAGATAGAGAGCGTTACTGTGTCTAGAAGGGACTGCGACACCGCTTCTGAGTGTGTTCCTGGAGAAGACATGAAGTTTTTTCAATATGATGTGTCTGCAAGTGTTCAGTTTGATACTTGGTTCCCAGGGAATGATGCGATAGTTGGATTTGGTGATAACTTTAATGTGGGAGCTGCAGGCAGAGCGAGGAAGTACCAAAGTCATGCGATTGATGTTGTGTTAGCAGCGGATTTTTCCGGGTCTATGCGAAACAATTGGAATGGCTCTGTTCGATACCTTGGTTTGATTGATGTGGTCAATTCAGTTGCAGATGAACTCGCACACTTTAACCAACTTTTTGACCCGGGAGTTGGCGTGAATACCATCGGAATATCACCCTATGATCACTACAATCGTGTTGTTATTGGATCAGACAAAATAGAAAACCCATTTGATGCCACTCTTCACTGTGATACGACTATGGTAAAAGGCTCTCATCAAGTGAATAGTCACTCTCCTCCAACTACCTCGAAAATGCTTCGGATCCCAGGAACCGACAATACGGGTAATAAAGCCGCTGATGTTTACGACGAGGATCGTATTGTTTTAGGTCGAGTAGATAATTTGGTCTATTCCGGTACGAATCTGCAATATGGAAAAACGCTCGATCAAATGAAAGCGGGTGGAGTCGACGTAAGTACGGAGTACTGCAATCGTGATAATACCGAGCTAGCCCGCTTTTACGATATACCTTTGACAAATGACTTTGAGAGCTTTAAGAGCCAACTCAATACGTTTAGACCCGACCATGCTTCGGGAAGAGGGTATACGGCTTCATTCCAGGGATTTTTAGGTGGAACAAGGCTGCTGAAGCGAGGAATAAACTCTCGTAAGTTACTAATTTTACTATCGGATGGTCAAGACACAGGCAGTTACTCAAGCATCGGTAATGGTTCAAATACCCCGAACACAGGCTTTAAAACGATTGCTACTAATTTGACCAATAGTCATAAAATGTGTGATGAAATTCGTAGCTATCTATCGACTTACACAGCGGCAGATGGTTCTACACAGCAAGCTCAAGTGGAACTCGCCGTTATAGGGTTTACCTACAACCCAAGTGACCATCCTGCTTTGGAGACATGTGTCGGTAAAGACAATGTATTTAAAGCAGAAAACAAAGAAGAAATTCTAGCCCAAATTCTCTCACTCATCGCCGAAGAAATTGGCCGTTTAAAATAATTAAGGACACCCAATGAAAAGGAAAGCACTTACCTATTCAATTGCACTATCTGCAATGATATCTGGTCAGGTTTTAGCGCAAATGAGTGGCGAGGAGTTGCTCTCTTTCTGTGCTAAGTCAGACATTGAAGTGAACCAAAGAACGTCGATTGGTTCAGGAAAGAGCATCATGTTGCTGCAAGGTGCGATGGTGACGGTTGAAACCGATGCACCAGCGCCCACGAAAGAGTTGATCGCCAGTGAGTTGGCGACCTTGCATGTCCATACTGATTGCATCGAGTATTTGATGGACAAAGGTATTGCAGACGAAACATTAGGTCGCGTCTATTTTGACTTTGATAAGTCGTCGCTCACTCCCGCTTCGAAGCAGGTTTTACAGGGGCTGATGGACAAGGTAAATCGAGTCGAGTCTAATCTGCTGCTATCTGGTCACACTGACTCTATCGGCACAAAAGAGTACAACTACGCGCTCGGTTTAAGACGGGCAGAATCAGTGCAAGGCTACCTGATGGACAAAGGCGTGGATAGAACGGCAATGATTCTTGAGACTCAAGGTGAGGATCAGCCTATAGCAGATAATAAGACCACGAAAGGACGTGAAAAAAATCGACGCGTTGAGTTAGTTGCTACACCGGAAGTACAACAGTGATGTATTGTCGAATACGAGAGCAGTGTTCGATAGCTTGGAGTGACCAGCGCGGTGTCACTACTATTGAATATGCGATTATCGGTGTGGTGATGTCGATTATCGTTCTGGCGGTCTTTAATCAAAACAGTGAAATAATTAACGCGCTTGAAAGTGCGTTTCAGGCAATTACCAACAATATTCAATCTGCCTAATTATCGATGACATAACGGTTATTGAAGGGACTGAAATTCTCCACCTCAGTCCCTTCTTTTTTATTCGACTCTAAACTCGTCCCTGCAGCGGAATCACCGTCACCATCTCACCCACTTTCACCGTATCAACCGCTGGTGAAATCTCAATCAAACAGTTGGCCTCACTCATCGAGCGCAAAATGCCAGAGCCTTGCTTTCCGGTGGTTCGAACCTCCAATTGGCCTTGCGTATTCATCGTATAAACGCCGCGGCTAAACTCAGTACGGCCCTGTCTTGAGCGTAGTGACTCTGCAGCAATCGCATTGACTTTAAGTGGTTGCCAATCCATTTGCCCCTGCATTTTACGAATCGCAGGCTCGACAAAGTTAATAAACGACACCATGACCGCAACCGGGTTGCCCGGCAGGCCAAAGAAAGGCTTATCGTTGATTTTACCAAACGCGAGTGGACGACCCGGGCGCATATTGATGCGCCAAAAATCAATCTGACCTAAGCGGTCTAGAGCAAGCTTGATGTAATCCGCATCCCCGACCGATACACCGCCGGAGGTCATGACTAGGTCTGCTTGCGTTGCCGCGCTCTCTAAAGCGGACACCATCTTATCTTCATCGTCTTCTATAATACCCAAGTCAATGATTTCACAGCCTAGCTTTTGCAATAACCCCCTCAAAGTAAAGCGGTTAGAGTCGTAGATAGTGTTTGGTTTTTGCTCGGCTCCTGGGTTTTGCACCTCGTCACCGGTGGAGAAGATAGCGACTTTGAGTTTTCTCACGACGTCACACTGGCCAAAGCCTAGAGAAGCTAACATGCCCATTTCTGGGGACTCGATGCGAGTACCTTGAGTAAATACGGGAGCACCTAAAGCGAGGTCTTCGCCCGCTTGACGGACATTCTGCCCCGCTTTAATACTCGCATCGAATGTCACGGAGTCGCCTTCCTGCGTCGCTTGTTCTCGCATGATGACAGTATCGGCCTGCGCTGGCATAGGTGCCCCTGTCATGATCTTAACTGCTTGACCGGGTTCAACGGGCTTTTCGTAGTGATAGCCAGCCAGCACTTCAGCGACAACGTGGTAGTTGTCTTGGTCAAGATCATCGCCTCTAATGGCGTAACCATCCATTGCTGAGTTAGTGTATTGCGGAACATTAACGGGTGAAATGATATCACCGCCAAGAACACGACCATAACTGTTGGTGATTGCCACTGCTTCGGTTTCCTGCAAACGGCTCACAGCCTCAAGGATTTTCTCGCGGCCTTGCGTGACAGAGACAAAAGCAGGAGACAAAGTATCGCAACAGGCTGCCACTGGTTGGTTGGATTTATTGGAAGCATAGGTTGTGACGTAATCTAAAATGAAATCTCGAATCGCATTGAGGTCATTGATGTCCATTTGAGGTAACGGTGACGAAACTTTGCTATCTGCTGCAATAGCAATGATGTTGTCGTCATTGGGGTAAAGCCATGGTTTACCTACTTCTTCGCGATGCAATTCAATTTTAGGAAAAGCGATGTTCTTGCAGCCCTCTACCAAGATGACATCAAGCTGCTCGCTATCAAATCGAGTCAATAGGTACTCAAAATCCGCTTCGCTATCAGGTGTTTCTGCCATCATTGCATGGCGGTAGCGTGAAGAGATGAGCATCTGACTTGCGCCCGCTTTTCTTAGGCGATAGCTGTCTTTTCCTGGTTTATCGACATCAAAATTGTGGTGTGCATGCTTCAATACCCCAATACGTAAACCGGTTTCGGTCAACTTAGGCAGTAGTGCTTCTAGTAATGTCGTTTTACCTGTGCCGGAATAGGCAGCAAAACCGAGCAGTGGCAGGTTAGGCTTTTGAATTGTCATTATTTTAATGTTCCAAATTGAGCCAGCTCTTGTGGCGTATTGAGGTTTACAAAGCAGTTCGGCGAGTCGCTGAAATCCACATATTTTGTCTCGCACTCTTTGTAGAGCAGAATGATCTTACGATCACCGCGTTCTAAAAACGCGGTCAATTTTGGTAGCACGCGTTTGTGGAATAGGGTAAATACAGGCTGTTGAAATTCACCATCGTGAGCCACCAAAATATCGGTTGTCGCCTCTACTTGTTGGCAGAAACGTTCGACAAGGTCAGAGTTAATATCTGGGCTATCACAAGGTACAAAGCCAACCCAATCCGTCTCACTATTCGCAAGGCCTGCATGGATGCCACCTAGCGGTCCTGGGTAATCAGGGAAGTGGTCACTCACCACAGGGGCAAGCGCTCGGTAGGTGTCTTGATTGCGGTTTGCGTTGATGGTGATGTGCTCTGTTTGTGGCTGCAAGCGGGCAATCACATAATGAATAAGCGGCTTACCATTGAGCTCTACAAGTCCTTTATCAGTACCACCCATCCGACTGGCTTGCCCACCGGCCAAGATGACCCAACTAGTTTCCTTCGGCAGAAGCATAAGATTGATCTCGTTTCGATTTTGTCACGACTTTTAATAGCGGTGACTCTATCAAAGTGGTGTCTTTTATCCACCATTGTTTGCTACAAAGCGCGGTGAGTGCATTGGTTTGGTGGCTAGTGATCACCAAACTAGACCCTCTGTTGAGTAAGTCTTGCGCCAGTACCACCAGTCTTTGAATTGATTCTTGGTCTAACGAAGCACTGGGTTCATCCATGAGTAAGATGGATGGCTTAAGAATCCATGCCCGAGCCATAGCGACACGCTGTTTTTCACCGCCGGATAGCACGGATATGTGTTCATCGGCGAGCGTCTCCAAACCCACCATTCGGAGTGCATTAATCACTTGTGAACGCTTCTCTTGTTGAGGTTGAGACTGGAAACGAATGCCATACACCACATTTTGATACACGGTACCGTCAAATAAATAGGGAGACTGGTGCAGGTAGATGACGTCACTAAATGCCGAACGCTGGAATAATCGCTGGTACCAACCATTTTGCCCGCAGTTGATGTCGCCAGTCGTTGGCTTTTGTAGCCCGGACAAAATCTTCAGCAGGGTGGTTTTGCCGACACCGTTAGCACCTTTGAGATAGACGGCTTCATTCGGCCCGATCGACAGTTCAGGAATATGGAATAAGACTCGCTCTTTAAAGCGCATCTCTAGTTGCTGTGCAGTTATTTTTATCGTCATACAGCGCCTTTAAGTACGGAGGTAGCCCCGACCACTCATGCTCGATAGCATAAAGTTTAGGATCAGAGCGAGAGAGAGTAAAACAATACCGAGGGCGACACCTTGAGCAAACGCGCCTTTATGGCTCTCCATGGCAATCGCAGTGGGGATGTTGCGCGTAGCACCCATAATGTTGCCCCCGACCATCATTGAGCAGCCCACCTCAGTCACGATACGTGAAAAAGCAGCAATGGTTGCGGCAATGAGCGGAAATCGATGCTCCCAAATCATCGTATTGGCAATACGCAGCGGCGAGGCACCGAGTGTTCTCGCAGTCTCAATGGCGCGTCGATCGCTTGATTGCAGCGCACCATACATCATGGAGACGAGAACAGGAAAGCAGATAAGCATCTGTCCGAGGATCATCGCCTTTTGCGTAAACAGCATTTGCCAATCTCCTAGGGGGCCGGAGCGAGACAGCATCATGTAGAGCAAAAGACCGATAACCACCGTCGGAATCGACTGCATCGTATTCACCACAGAAAGAAGAAACCACTTCCCACGAAAGTTGGTGTACGCCAAGATAAACGACAGCAACGTTGCAGGGAGAAGAACCAATAAAATAGCGGATAACGATACGCTAAAAGAGACCGCAACGATCTCCCACAAATCGGTATCAAAGCTAATCAGTAGTGCAAGTGCATCTAAGGTGGTTTGCCACAAATCCATAGGTGTTCTTTTCTTCGATTATTCTGCTTGCGCGTTAGCCACAAAGAGTTGTTGGCCATTGAGTCTGAATGAGTTTATCAGCTCTTGACCGCGCGAGTTGACCAACCAGTCGCTGAATGCTTTAGCGCCTTTCTCATTTAGCCCGGTGTATCGCTCAGGGTTAACCAGAATCACTTGATATGGATTAAATAGGCGCTCATCACCTTCAAGTATAACGATTAGATCCAAGTTATTTTGATAGGCAAGCCAAGTGCCGCGGTCCGTTAGTGTGTACGCTTGCATTTCAGAAGACATGTTTAAGGTCGGCCCCATCCCCTGACCAACCGAGCGATACCCTGCAAATTCAGGCTCGAGATGACTGCTTTTCCAAAGGTTTAACTCTTTCTTATGGGTACCAGAGTCATCGCCACGAGAGATAAATACGGCATTTTGGTCTGCGATTTGAGCGAAAGCTTGTGCTACATCTGTGAGACTGTGCACCTTAGCAGGATCAGATTCTGGTCCGACTAAAATGAAGTCGTTGTACATAAGAGGTTTAGGCTCAATACCAAACCCGGCATCGACAAAGTCTTGCTCGGCTTGCGGAGCGTGAGTCATGAGAATATCGACATCTCCATTTTCACCCATTTTTAATGCCTTACCCGTGCCTGCGGCAATGACATCGACTTGATAGCCCGTATCCTTTTCAAACTCTGGCAACAGGTGGTCAAGTAAGCCTGAATGGTAGGTGCTAGTCGTAGTAGCTAGGCGCACACTTGGCAGTTCGTCTGCGGCAGCGGTTGTACAGTTGATCAATGCGAATGAGGCAAATAGTAAGGAGATGATGGGCTTTTTCATGGGGGTCCTTGTGTATTTATATGTCCGAGGTATTGGCAGCCTAATGAGACGTTGTTGTGACTGGTAAGCTCACTAAGCTGCTTGATATAGCAATCTCAGTGCCATGAGCTCAAAGTGACTCAATATTTCAATTAACCATATGTTTTATGGGTACTTTATCTTTATTGGTGAGCCAAGTACATCATTGAAAAGGGATAAGGTGTTGATACCAATAGTTTGAAGTGAGACAAAATGTCGCACATTAATGCTGGGTTATCGTCAAATCGTTGGTACACTCTGTCTCATAGAGATAAAAAAGTACGAAGTAAATTATGCCAACTCCCCCTGAAGTAAACTTAGCTAAACCCCACAAATTTGAAGCGTTTTCGGTTTTGGTCGTTGATGATGAGCTCGGAATGCAGGCGATATTACGCAAAGCACTTGGCAAGTGGTTTTCTAAGGTGGATACCACATCCAGTGTCGAGGAAGCGGAGCAACTGCGTTGCGATAATCACTATGATTTGATCATTTTGGATATTAACCTGCCAGGGCGTTCGGGGATTGAGTGGGAAGAGGCGTTTCAAGATGACGGTAAACGTTCAGACGTCATTTTCATGACTGGCTACGCTGATCTCGAAATTGCCATTTCTGCACTTAAACTCGGAGCCAGTGACTTTATCCTCAAGCCCTTCAACTTGGAGCAAATGCTGCAGGCGGTACAACGTTGTATGGATAAGCGTTTAGTTGAACGTTCTCAATATGCCCTCAAGCGTGACTTTGAACGTCGAGTGACGACAGAGATTATTGGTCAGTCGCAACCGACACAAAATCTCAAGCAGTTAATCAGCCAGTTTGCTCCGTCCCGTGCCTCTGTACTGATTGAGGGGGAATCGGGTGTGGGTAAAGAGCTGGTGGCGCGAGGCATTCACACCTCTAGTAAACGTAACGGACCGTTCGTACCGGTAAATTGTGGTGCGATTGCGCCCGAGCTGCTAGAAAGTGAGCTATTTGGTCACACCTCCGGTGCGTTTACCGGCGCGAAGAAGAGCCGAGAGGGGCTGTTTCGAGTCGCAAATAACGGAACCTTGTTCCTTGATGAAATCGGTGAAATGCCCCTTAATATGCAGACAGCTCTATTGCGCGTTTTGGAACAACGCTCAATACGCCCTGTTGGCGGGGAGAAAGAGATTCCGGTCGATGTTCGTGTCGTTGCCGCGACGAATCGAGACCTAAAGCAACGGGTTGATGAAGGTCAGTTTCGAGCTGATCTCTATTACCGTTTAAATGTTCTAAAAATAGAGGTCGCGCCATTACGCTGCCGAAAGCAAGATCTTCATGAGTTAGTGCCTTATTTTGTAAAGCAGCTTTCGCAAGAACTTGCAATACCTGACCCTAACTGGGCGCATGAAGATATGTTAGCGCTTGAGGCACATGACTGGCCGGGTAATGTCCGTGAATTGAAGAACTTTATTGAACGCAGTCTACTCTTGGCGACCCCGCCTGCCCACTATTGGAAGCCTATAAATGAGGATATTGGAGAAGCCTCTCAATCATCGTCACAGGTAAACGCGGCGCAGTCGAGTCCAGAGCAGGAAGATCCCCATACAATGGCGTTCGGTTACCCCAATGAATGGACACTGAAAGCAGTAGAAAGGGCGCATATCGAGCAGCTGGTTTATTTTCATGAGGGCAATAAGTCTGCTGCAGCGCGTGATTTGGGCGTGGCAAGGAAAACGCTGGAGCGCAAATATAAAGAGTGGGACTCAGAGTAATATGACCACGAAGCTACCTGAACCAAAACACAAAGCACCGATTCTCAACTGGCTGGCAAAATGGCGCTTTCAGTTCCAAACCATGGTGCGTTATCGACTGTTGGTTCTGACGTCAGCGCCGATTATATTAACCCTAATGGCGCTGATTGGTATCACTATCTATTGGTCTATTCACTACACTTGGAACAGTGCGCTGATCGATGTCTCTGAGCGATTAGGGGCGGCAAGGCAGAGTGTTGAGCTGATACAGAAAGGGCAAAACCAAAGTGTAAAATCTTTCGTTAGTTCTTATGAGTTTCAGAAACGATTGAGAGAGCAGGGGAACACGGAAGCATTAGTCAAATGGGTGGCGACTCAGTCGCAAAACACTCAGTTAGACTATCTGCGATACATTCCTGCCGACACACCTAAAAGACAACTCGCACATCTCGATGTCGTGCGAGAAGACGCTTTTTTTGATGTGTTGTCGCTTCAGCAACTGCATGACATAGATCCTGCACTGGCACAAAAAGCCGCCATTGCCGAGCTGGATTCCGATAATATTGAGCGAAGAGGTTTGGTTATCCGCTCAGTGATTCGGGTGAGAGCAATCTCAGGCGAAGTTGTCGGCTTTATTGATGGCGGGTTGCTACTCAACAACAGCACGGCCTTAGTCGATGAACTACGCGATATTCTCTATTCACCACAATACGATCCAGTTCGTCCGACGGGGACGATGACCATTTTCTTAGATGACCTGCGTGTGAGTACCAACGTTCCTCTCGATAGCAGTGAAAAGGTGGGGCGAGCGATTGGTTCCCGTGTATCAGATTCTGTCAAAGAGACCGTGCTTCAAGGCGGTGAGCAATGGGTTGATGAAGCTTATGTGCATGACGCGTGGTATATCAGTGCTTACCAACCTATTAGAGATCGCAACGACCAAGTCATTGGTATGTTTTATACCGGATATTTGTTGTGGCCTTTTGTTAAAACCTATTTCACCACGTTGGTGGAAATTGGTGTGGTTACTCTTGGGTTGCTACTGATTTCAGGTTTGATGGTATATCGAGGCTCGCGCGATCTCTTTCGTCCGATTGAACGCATTCACCGTGTGGTTAAGCTGATTCAGTTGGGTAAGCAAAAACGGATTGGTGAGCTGGGTCTTGACCCACACCATGAGCTCGCACAGTTAGCTAAGCAGTTTGATGCCATGCTTGATCTTCTTGATAAACGTCAGTCTGAGATTGAAGAAGCGGCTGTGGTGCTTGAAGACAAGGTACAGCAACGCACGGCTAGCTTAAAAGAGAAAACGCAGCAACTAGAGTTTCACATCTCTCTACTCAATCAAACTCGCGATAAGTTGGTAACCAGCGAAAAGCTCGCAGCGTTAGGCGGATTAACGGCTGGAATCGCGCATGAAATCAACAATCCAACGGCAGTGATACTTGGCAATGTTGAGTTGTTAAAATTTGAGCTGGGGGAAGATGCAAGCAAAGTGGAAGAAGAGGTCGATGCGATCTTAGCTCAGATTGACCGAATCCGAAATATTACCAAAAGCTTGCTGCAATACAGTCGTCAGGGAGGGATTCAAGATGAAATCACGTGGCAATACGTCAATCCGATAATCGATGAAAGTATTACCCTGGTAAAAGCAGGTGCCAAGAGAAAAGAAATTGTTTTCGTTCGAGACTTTCAAGCTCATACCTCTGTCGAAGTTAATCGTCATCAGTTGTTGCAGATACTCGTGAACCTTCAAGTTAATGCGATTCACGCTATGCAAGGTAAAGGCGAATTAATCATTCGCAGCCGTGATTGGAATGAGGGTGGAGAAATACTGGGTGCCGTCATCGAGATTCAGGATCAAGGCAGTGGTATTAAACCAGAGCAGCTAAAACGTATCTTTGACCCTTTCTATACCACTAAACGTGAGGGAACCGGGCTCGGTTTATCGGTATCACAAAGTCTAATTAGTCAAACCGGCGGCGAGATTCGAGTGGAGTCTGAATGGGGTAAGGGAAGCTGCTTCAGTGTGTTCTTACCGAAAAAGAGTGGAGCAACATTAGAAGTGAATACTCTAGAGTTATGATTTTAAAACGAGACCACTGAATACTGAATATAGTGCCACTGTTTTCAAGTCATCAAGTCTACTTATTTCAGCAAATTAATCGTGTGTTACTGATTAAATTTATTGCTGGCGCAAAATGGTAATTATTGTTTGAGCAAATCGTCATAATACCTCTCAAGCCATTCATGGAATCTCAGGTGATGGTCATGAATCATCTAATGACATGCAGATTGGTTAGGTAATTTAAGCAACTAGAAAGTGCTTTTGGTATTACATGACGAGCAGACAATTGAGTCCCATTTGAGCAAGCGCGTGAGAACGCCAAGTTTGCCTTGTCTTAATACGACCCGCTTAATCAGCGGGTTTTCTTTTATCTACTTCCGTTACCGAGATTCTCTTTAGCGTGAAGTGGTCAGTATTTTCTGCCAACTTGTTTTCAGATTATATGACGAGGAATGATTATGATTGTTTTATTTCGTATCCAAGATGTAGGGGTGCTAGAGCATCACATTGATCTAGCTGCAATGATGCAAAAAAACTCCCTTTGGTAGAGCCTAGCCATCTAATGCCGCGCTGAATCTGGTGAGTTTTTACGCCTATGAGACCAAAGGAGAGCGATTCGTTACGAGTATCTTTTCAATAATCGCCAATTCAAACATTTGAGCGTGTAAAGGAGCTCAATGAACTGCACGACTTGAAAGTGAAATTCAGTGGTGGCGTGAGTGAAATAAAGCACAGTGCACAACAGTGTTATCACAATGCAGATTCTATGCTCTATCGGGCAAAACATTCTGGTCGTGATCAGATTCTCATGTGGTGTAAATCACAAAATGAAGCCCTGGTTGTAGAAGGAAGGGAAAGTTAACTGGCTGTGTTTGATTTGTATCTATGTGTTTAATTTTAATTAAAAAATAGAGCGTAAATTCTTGACGAATGGGTAATCAATATTATTCTTTTTAATAGATAAATAAGACTTCAATAAAAGGATTTATATGTCAGACGAACAGTTGGCGGCTGAAGTTGCAGAAAAAGAGTCGGTTGAGAAGAATAATAGAGTAAAGAAGATAACTAATTACCTTCTTGCTGCCATCGTTATTTTGCTGCTCTTTAGCATAGTGAGTGATCGGATCATTCCCATCACAGATCAAGGCCGCGTTAAAGCCTATGTCGTGCCAATTAAGCCTCAAGTCTCTGGGCAGGTCATTGATATCAAGGTCAAACCAAATCAACTCGTCAAAGAAGGCGAGGTACTTGCTGTACTCAATCAATCAGATTACAAAATTGCAGTAGCACAAGCTGAGCAAAACCTTGAAATAGCAGGGCAAAATGTGGGTGCGCAGACCGCGAATATCGCGTCGGCTCAAGCTAGGCTCACTTCTGCGCTCGTTGAACGTCAAAACGTGCAAGTTCAAGCGGCTCGTGTGCTGGCAATGGCTGAGAAAGGTGTTGTGTCGAAGTCTGATGCTGATAAAGCCCGCGCCTCGCTAGCAACGGCAAAAGCCAATGTTTTGAATGCTGAAGCCGATCTAGACAAAGCGAAGCAACAGTTAGGTGAAGACGGTGAGGAAAACTCACAAATCAAAGCTGCGTTACTTGCTTTAGAGCAAGCTCAGATCAATTTGGAACGCACGGAAATCAAAGCACCAACACAAGGCGGTGTAACGAATTTCAGTTTGTCTGAAGGCTTTTATGCTTCTGCTGGGCAACCGATGATGACCTTCGTGTCCACCGATGATATCTGGATTGAGGCGTACTTTCGTGAAAATAGTTTAGGTAACGTCCAGGCTGGAGATCCAGTTGAAGTGGCGTTGGACTTCTTACCGGGTAAAGTGATTAAGGGGAGAGTAACGAGTGTGGACTGGGGCGTTGATTGGGGCCAGAACAATCAAGCCGGTCAATTAGCTCAAGCAACGACTCAACAAGGGTGGTTGCGCCAGACCCAAATGCTACCGATTACAGTTGAGTTTGATCGCTCAGAGGCAAAAGGTTTACTGCGTGTTGGCGGGCAAGCGGATGTCATCGTCTACACCAATGATGGTTTCTTTTTCAATGCCATTGGCAAGCTATGGATTCGTCTAAAGGCACTGTTGTCTTATGCAAGATAACTTAGCTGCTCAATCTGAGGCCCAAAGACGAACAATACGCTTTATACTAGGGGTAGCTATCTCAGTGTTTTTGGCTGCCTATTTCAATTGGGATTTAGCGTTTGTTGCGCCTGTTTTTACCGCTAAGTTTCTACTGGATAAGCCTACCTTAAATAGTGAAACTGTTTATGAGTTGGTGATTGCGCTGATCGTCACTATGCTGCTTGGCATGATGCTAACGGGTGGGATCGTACAGTATCCAATTATTTTGATGATCTTGGTTGGATTGATGATGCTGTGGGGCTATTACTTATTCACTGACCCCAAGTGGAACTTATTTGCAACCATACTGCTTATCGGTGTGCTTCTTCTACCGTTTATGGCGATCACTAATGCAGGCATTTCGTTTGTGTTGGCAAAAGGCTTGTCATTTTCAGGTGTAGTGGCGATCACCGTCTTTGCTCTAGTGCATATTTTCATCCCAGAAAAAGACAGAGACTTCAAAGGGTATGCAAAGCCTCAAATGTCAGATCAACAGCGTTGGCACGCCGCGTTCAGAGCCATGATACTGGCATTCCCTGTGGTATGTTTCTTCTTCGTATTTCAGGTGACCTCTGCGTTATTGACGATGATATTTATCGCCATCTTGTCCTTACAGATCACAGGTGAAAAATCGATCAAGCTCTCAGCATTTCTTGTCATTAGCAACGCGATAGGTGGTGTGCTTGCGACCGTTATGTTCTCTTTATTAACGGTTGTGCCGAACTTGATCTTTTACACCCTTGTCACCTGCTATATGGCAGCGGTAATGAGTAATAAAATCTACACCATTCCGGCAAAAGCCCCTGTCTACGCGACTGCCTTCAGTACCTTTCTTGTGTTGGTGGGGAACACGGTAAGTAGCAGCGGGGGCGACATTGACAGCAACACTTGGATCAGAATTTTGCAGCTCATCATGGTTGGTTTGTACATGATCGCAGCGTCTTTTTATCTTGAAACCAGAGATTGGAAGTTCTTACGCAATCAACATGCTTAGGCATAAATTAACGTGAGTTGGACATAATATGGATATAAAAAGTGATTTTTCAAAACAGGCCATCGATGCAGCGATAAAAATTGCTGCCATTGTCATTTTAGTCAGTTGGTGCTTCTCTATTTTGAGGCCATTTTTCATGCTGGTGGTGTGGGGAGGCATTATCGCCACGGCGCTATATCCATTAGTGCTCAGCCTTCACAATAAAACTGGGATGTCAGAGTCTAAAGTGAGTTGGTTGATTGCTTTGGTTGGTGTCTTACTACTTATTATCCCACTGGTTGTATTGTCCACCGGGATTTACACCAATACTTCAGATGTTGTGGCAGGGATTCAAGATGGGTCATTTGTGATTCCGCGCCCACCAGAGTCAATGCAGGAATGGCCTGTTATCGGTGAAAAGCTCTACGCGTTTAACACACTTGCCGCCACTAACCTAGAGGCAGTATTCGCCAAATATGGAGAGCAAATTCGAGAGCTCATGGCGACGTTGGCTGGATTGGTTGGCTCAATTGGTGGTGGTTTCGTTCAATTTATCATCTCAACCATTATCGCAGGCGTGTTCATGTCGAATGCCAAAAGCTGTGAGTTAGCCTTTGTCCGTGTCGCAGAAAGACTCACGGGTGAGCACGGTAAAGAGCTGGTGGCTCTATCTAAATCGACCGTAAGAAGCGTCGTGCTTGGTGTGATAGGCGTTGCTGTTATTCAATCGATATTATCAGGCATAGGTATGGCGGTGGCGGGCGTACCAGCACTCGGGCTTTGGATGTTGGCGGTATTACTGATCGCCATCATGCAGCTACCGCCAATCATTGCTCTGTTGCCAGTGATCTTTTATGTCTTCTCTACGAGCAGTTCGACCGTGGCGATTATCTTTTTGGTCTGGTGCCTACTTGTGAGTGCGAGTGATGGTGTACTCAAGCCTATGCTACTAAGCCGAGGTTCGGATATTCCCATGCTGGTGATTTTATTAGGGGCATTAGGGGGCATGGCAATGTCAGGTATGGTTGGTTTGTTTGTGGGTGCAGTGATTTTAGGCCTAACTTATCAGTTGTTTACCGTTTGGCTAGGAATGAGTGAAGTTGCGGATGAGAAAGAAGAAAATAACCAGTCAGGATAATTTTTATTTCCTGTTTTTGGCTCTAATCACGCTGTTCTTCGCTAGCGCGGCCGCTCAGCAATTCAACCCGGAAGGGCAAGAGTCTGTGCTATTTATGATGATAGTATGCCTCGCCTTTTCTGTGGCCGGAGTGAACAAAGATAACAAGCTATATCGCAGCTGGTATGGCTCATTGCTGGTTTTAGCCGCGATATCGGGCGTGTTTGAGTATTTTCAAGAAGCGAGGCTCGCTGTTGTCACTTTGCTTGTATTACTGGCTTTCGTTGTCTCTCAGATATTCTCTGCGCTCAAACAAGTTTTTGCGCGCAAAGAAGTCGAGTTGAACCAGATAATCGGATCTATTTGTGTGTATATGTTGATGGGGCTCGCTTGGGCGATTATCTACCTGATACAGATGGAGCTGTTTGCTGGTTCATTCAATGGTTTAGAAGATAAAGTGTGGACTCACAACCTATTTGAAGCCCTGTACTTTAGTTTTATCACCTTAACGACGGTGGGCTATGGTGATATTTCCCCAGCTCTGCCTGTTCCCAAATTCTTTGTCTTTATGGAGTCGATCATTGGCAGCTTCTATGTTGCGATTTTAGTTGCAAGCCTAGTCAGTAGCCGTTTGAGTCAGTCGGAGAAAAAACAGAGAGTTAAAGGATAGCATCTCCAGTAGTAGAATGTCATTTAGTCAGGTAGTAGAAGCCTTTAAGCGCTATCCATGCGATGGCTTTAACTACAAAACTTAGGGCTTTATAAGTGGTTCGAGCAGTGATGCTCAATAGTTGATAGGTGCCGCGCATCACAACGTAGAGATCAGAGTGGCGAAAGTCAGAAAGAGTGGTTTTAAACATGGGAATCTCGCTTGGGTTGTATTTCATTGGGCGAGATAGTAGAGGTTAATATGAGCTAGAGCTTATCATTTTGCGCCAACACGAAAAGCGAGTTTCTATTAACCAAATACAAGTGTATTCAGCATTCTGCCCGGCATGAAAGCAAAAAAACCTGCGATCAGAAAACCACCCAGGTAAACATTGACCATAGTGATTTTGTGCATCAGTACATTGCCTTGTTTTATCGCAAAGTAAGCTTTTGGCACACTGAAGATCACGATAAGGGATAGCAAGTGAATTAAACCAAAATGCTCATAAAAGGTAGGTCCGACTCTCGCAGGCATAGCAAGAGAGATACAAGCAGAGATGAGCAATAGGAACGCCGTGAATCGTCCAACGGTCTTATGTGTTTCGCTGCCTTTCTTAATAAACATAATGACGGTAGCAAACAGGAAAGCTGGAAGAATGGTTGCCAAATGCAAAAACGCCAGTGTTTCGTATTCCATGAAATCCCCCCCCTATGCAATCAATTACTTAATAACTAGGCTATTTTTTGCTCGTTTTCTAATCGTTAGATATAAAAATCACACTTGTATCATAAATGAGAATGGATCGGTGGATTTCAATCGTGATTAATTTTCGGCGCAGATTTGATTCAGAGTCTATTCTAAAAAGAGAATAAAATTCATGATATTAGCTTCTGAATGAAGCTGTCAACACGTCATGCACACAAGGCTTGTTGAGGGGCTCTCCCAAGCAGGTATTACAGCCTTATCGAAGCAATATGCGTTCAAGGATTGAGAATGAGTTGGATTAGAGTGAAACGGTTTACCTTTTTTGTCTTCGCGTGGCTTTTTATCGCAGTTGCATCAGCAAAAACGATCGACTTAACAGATGCGGAGAAGAAAATTCTTCACCAGCATTCGATTGTTACCGTTGCCGTTTTTCCTAGTAATTATCCTTATTCTTTCATTAATGATTCGGGGACGTTTAAAGGCATCATACGCTCTTATTTTGACGAAGTGGAATCCCTGCTCGATATAAAGGTGCGCTTTCGTTTTGTGAGCAATTTGGAACAAGCTAAAGTTGCACTGGCACGACAAGAAGTGGATATCATTCCCTTCCCAATTCCCAAAGATCCCGAGCGGTACGTGAATACACTGCCTTTTTGGGTATTTGAACGAACGCTTGTTGGCTCAACTGAAACGGACACAGTGGTGACACTTCGACAACTCAAGGGCAAGCGAATTGCTGTGGCGATTGGGGCGCCTCTACCGGATTGGTTTCGTGATGTTGGCGAAGGTATCAAAACCGCGGTATATGATGATCTCCCAAGTATGGTGGAATCCTTGATTGATGGGGAGGTTGACTTACTGTTCGGTGAGCCAATTTCATTGATTGAGTTTGGTAAACAGCTTGGGCGTGACAACCTCAAGGTAGTGAGTTTAGGTCAGCAAGGGATTCGATATCGCACGGGGATGACGTTGCGTCTAGATGATGCTCCTCTAGCAGCTGTGATCGATAAAGCCTTGATGCAAATTTCCGATAATACGCGCAACCAAATTGCCTCTGCTTGGCTTGCTGATGTGAGCAATAAAATCAAAGTCCCGGGAGCAATGGGCTTTGGGCTACCCCCATATCTTTACCCACAAAGTTCCGGGCTGGGCTTAGAGTACGGCTTGCTGCAGGAAGTGTTTTCCCGAATGGGTTACCAAGTTGGAGAAGTCACGCGCCTAACGCCTGCAAATTTGGATATGGCTTTAAACAGCATTAGTGACCTTGAATTTGCTTCGAGTATTGTTGAGAGAAAGCCAGGGCGTTTTTATAGTGAGCCGATTACCGAGATTGAGTATGTAGTTGTCAGTTTAAAGTCGCAAAATATCACTCTGAATGATTCAGACAAACTGACGGTAGGAGGAGTGATCTACGAAGGGCACTCTCCAAGTCAGCTTGCATTTAAACAACTGCGTGAACAATTCCGGTTTGCTGGCTATCAGGATGTGGCGGGAATAGAGCAGGGGTTTAGGCTCCTTCAAGATCGTACCTTGGATCTGTTGATGATCGAAAGGCGCGTGTTGAATTGGCACGCTCACAATACAAGTTTGGACATTGATTCGGTGCAGCTTCATCGATCTTTTTCAGCGTCCTTCCCGATTTATGTTGAGTTTGCAAAAGCGTCAATGAGAGATCGTTTCAACGTGGCATTGGATAACTTTGAAAATGATGATCTTGAATACAATCATTTCTTTACTTCTCATATGAGGCGCAATTTAAGCAACCAAATACGTCGAGCTGAACTGCTCGCCGATATCTATGCCTATGAGTTGTTCAATGGTGAGTTACACAAGTTTGACGCAGTGTTAAATACCTTTGATGCCTCTTTTGATATTGCTGCCATTGAGGGTTTTGAAGAGGGGCGAATAGACCCTACCGTAACATGGCTAGCTGATGGAGATACGATGGAGCGCGTAGCGCAAATCGATAGCTCTCACTGGTCGTTCATTGACATTGACGCGGTGTTTAGTGGCAGCTCTGGTGAAACTAAGTTGGGGAGGTTAAAGGTTTACTTTGACATGTCACAACTAAAAACCAATCACGCTTATATTCCTGATCTATCGCTGTTTTCCGATACAGATCCGCGATTCTATGAATACATCAAGACGCTTTACGCTCAATTCAAGCTCTCTGGTCAGATATTAAACCTCACCCCACAGGAAGTGGATTGGATAAAAGAGAATCCGGTGATCACTCTTGGTGTTGACCCGCAAGCTTTACCTTATGAAGCATTTAGTGAAACTGAGCAATATATCGGAGTGATCAACGATTATCGTCAGCTAGTTGAGACCAAGACGGGCTTAACCATCGAGCCAGTTCTAGTTAATAGCTGGGAAGAAACGACTGAGATGGCAAAGCGCGGAGAGCTTAACCTAATCTCTGCTGCCGTTGAGAATGACAATTTTCGTGTCAACTACCTACCGTCCAGAGGGATGTTCTCAAGTCGTTTGGCGATTGCATCGAACAAGGATGATGCCCGTAGTTTAAGTCTCAGCACCCTTGATGGTTGGCGTATTGGTGTTGTAGAAGGCGCATCCAATACTGAGTATCTCATCGAAGGCTATCCAGCGGTTGATTGGGTAGAGTTTAATAGCACCCAAGAAGCATTGAAATCTCTAGACAGTGGCGATCTCGATGCTGCTGTCGATACGATTCATGTGTTGAATTACCTTATCAATACGAATGGGTATACCGACATCAATATCGTCGGTCGCTTAGATTATGAAGTGACCCCCACGTTCCATGTGCTCAAATCGAATGTCGAACTTATAACGATTATCGATAAAGTGTTTGGCCACATAAGTAGTGTTGAACACAATCAAATCCTATCAAAATGGGCAACCCCTAAAACCATTGAGAAAATTGACTATCAGTTGGTTTACATTATTTCGGCATTTTCAGTTTTGATTGTTGGGATTGTGGTTTTCTCTAATCGTAGGCTGCAAGCGCAAATATCAATCGCAGAGGATGCCAAACGTCAGGCTGAGAGAGCACAGAACATGGTGTATGAAATGCTAGATACCTCTCCGGTTGCGGCGGGCTTAATTAGGAACCAACAGGCCATTTATACCAATGAAAGGGCGAGAGTACTATTTGAGCTTTGTAATATTCCCATTCATGAGTTTGATATTACTTCTATCTACAGTGATATAAGTGATCGTGAGGAGATGTACCGTCGAATTGCCTCAGAGGGGTATGTATTCAACCAGCAACTAGACCTTCTGACCTATACCGGCAAGTCCTTTACCGCGCTGACCAGTTATTACCTACTCCCAGATCATGATGGAAGGCGTGATCTCATTTTTTGGGCTTATGATATCTCAGAGTTAAAACAGCTGACTAACGACCTAGAGCATGCGCGCGAAACCGCAGATAGAGCGAATACAGCGAAATCAGAGTTCTTGGCTAACATGAGCCATGAAATACGTACACCAATGAATGCCATTCTTGGTATGTCTCACCTTGCTCTGACGGAAGTACAAAGCCCAACAGCTAAAAGCTATATCGAAAAAGTTCACCGCTCTGCTCAGTCTCTACTACGCATTATCAATGACATATTAGATCTGTCTAAGATTGAAGCTGGGAGCATGGGACTTGAGGCAATTCCATATTCCTTGAGTGAAACAGTGCATGATGTACACGACATGCTGACGGTTAAAGCCGTCGAGAAAGGTTTAGAATTCACGGTTACTTTGGATGAAAAGCTGCCTAAGGGATTGGTCGGTGATCCATTGCGTTTGTCTCAAGTCGTGCTCAATCTTGCTGGGAATGCCATTAAGTTTACCGATAAGGGTCGAGTTGAGATCGAAGTTGAAGTGAATGAGCTTACAGAGAGTGAGTGTCAGTTTTGGGTCACGGTGAAAGACTCGGGTATTGGGATGACCGAACAGCAGATGCAAAGGCTTTTTGATGCCTTTACTCAAGCTGATAGCTCGACAACGAGACGTTTTGGCGGGACCGGTTTGGGCCTCAACATTAGCCAAAAACTGGTGAATGCTATGGGGGGAGAAATTGAGGCTAAGAGTGTCTATGGAGAAGGAAGCCAATTTTATTTCACCCTGACTCAACCTATCACCGATGCGGCTATTGAATCCACTCACAGAGAAGAACAAATGAGCTTCTCTGGTCAAAGTGTACTGTTGGTGGAAGACAACGACCTCAATCAAGACCTAGCGGTGGCGCTGCTTGAAAAAGCTAATCTGCATATTACGGTTTTAGACAATGGCCAAAAAGCGGTGGAGCGACTCGCAGAACAAAGCTTTGATGTGGTTTTGATGGATTTGCAAATGCCCGTAATGGGAGGGTTTGAAGCCACGAAACTGATTCGTGAAAATGGTTATGAGAAACCGATATTGGCCATGACCGCCAACATTATGCAAGAGAGTAAACAACAAGCATCTGATGCAGGGATGAACGGGTTTATAGAAAAGCCCATTGTTGTAGAGCAACTCATGGGCGAACTCAGCCGACATATCACCCCGATAGCATCAACGTCAACCTCTAGAACGATGTTACCTTTGAAGGATTTCGAGCATGAGTTGTTTAGCGCCTATAAACTAAAGCAGTCCACATCTGGCGATGCAGGCTTAGCCACCGGGCTCGTTACGCGTTTTATCACTCGCCTTAAACAGTACGAAGCGGATTTTCGTAATGCCATTATCAGTGAGGATGACGGCGCTCTAGAGCGATTTGCTCATACGCTTAAGGGCAACAGCGCAACGATAGGAGCCGCTAAGCTGTCGCAAGAGTTTTCTCAACTAGAATATGCCGCGGCTCACAATAATAGTGAACAGATAGAAGTGCTCTTCACTATACTAAAAGACAAGATAGAAAGACTAATACCTGTTTTAGAACAGTACGTTGGTGAAAGTGAGTCATTACAACAGGGCACAGCTCTGCTCACAAATCAGCAGGTAGATAAGCTTAGAGAGAGCATTGAAGACTACGATATTGAGGCCCTCACTCTGCTCAAACAATGGCAAAAAGAGTATCAACTGGATAGTAATGAATTGAAGCACTTAGTGAACGCGCTTGAGAGTTACAATTTTGACAAAGCCCTCGAATGCTTAGCGAAAGTCAAAGTTCGGTAAGGGGACGGTCAATGTCGCGAAGTGGTAAGTTTTTTTGAGTTTTGCGCGTTAGAGTAGGGCAACTTTTCGCCAAATGAGACCCAATATGAAACCTCTTCGTTCACGCGCTCCTCGTACTATCCAGTATGGCTTGACCTTGTTTGTACTATTCAGTGCTGTCTGTGTTTACGGCGTAAAAGCGTACGCAGATGAAGGTGTTGATATCGCTGTGACGGATAGTGAAGCGATGGTGCAACTCGAGCCTACTCAACCTAATGATGCTGAGATTATTTTGCATGGCGCCCAAGCGGGTATCGCAGAAGCTCAGGTCAAAATGGCGCTGCTCTATGAGCAGGGGGATAAAGTTGAGCAGAATGAAGAAGAGGCTCTATTTTGGTATCAAATGGCCGCCAATCAAGAGCACCCGGAAGCACAGTTTAATTTGGGGTTGATGCTACTGGATGGGAGAGGTGCCGACAAAGATGGTGTTGGCGCAAACTATTGGATAGAAAGAGCGGCTCAGCAGGAGTATCTGCCTGCGATTTTGCACTTGGCACGGCATGCCAATATTCACTTGACCTTGCCTGCGGAAGATCTCCGTTGGCTAGAAAAAGCGGCGGAAAAAGGCGACGCAGTATCGCAGTTGCAGCTAGGTTATTACTATCTTGGTCAATATTCATTGGGGCACAACCTGTCTAAGGCTGAGTTCTGGCTTAACAATGCTGCGAAGCATGGCCTTTATGATGCCCAAGCTGCGCTGGTAGAACTGTATACGCTATCAATCTATCAACTGGAGAATGACAAGCTAGCGCACTATTGGCGAGAGGTTGCCGCACAGAGTTCAGCAGGCTTTGAGTCTAAGAATTTACCGGAGTAAAAGGAAGTTACGATGAAAATGTTAAAACAGTGGTTATTCGCACTCATGTTGATGTGCTTTTCCTTTACCACGTTGGCATCGATTGATCGCATTGTTGAAGCACAAGGGAAGTTGTCGCAAGACTTTGTCGCCCTGCAGCAAGCATCAGAGTTTGATAAATCATTTCTTGAAGATGTATTACGTCGTAAAAATCAAGCATTGAGAGAGCGAATTGCTCAATATGCTAGTGGTGCGGACGTTGACAGCGAGAAGCTTACCCCAGTTCTACAGTCGCAGATAGACCTTGTGGATGGGTTAATTGAGTTCAGTAATTCAGACTTTGCTGCAGTGGCAGAAGAGAGCCGTAAGGTAGAGGGTGAAGACAAGCGCAAGCTTGAGCTGCAACTGCAGCGCAGGACGAGCATCCTAGATACCTATTTTTCTCAAATGTCCTCATCGATTCAGTTGGCGAAAAAACAAGGCATCGATGTTAGTCAGATAGAGCAAGAGACAAAGCAAGCCTTAATTCAAAGAGCAGGCTTTCTCGCCAATGTGATCTTATATATTGATACTGAGCGTCAGCTTGATGAGGGGCGTTTAAAGTATGTGAATCCAACAGAGAAAGAAGAGCTCAATAATCAAATTATTCGCTACAACGAATACACATCAATGATGGTGATCAGCTTACAAGTGACCACTGGATTGATGGAAACCTTTGGGATCAATGTTGATGAATATAAACAGCTTCTGCTGACAACGACAGGCGATATCAACGCGGATGTGCTCGATGTTCGCGTGGCGTACGGTCTGTTTGAGGAGTGGATGGCTTCATTCAAAGAGTGGGCGTTTGACAATACACCCTCAATTGTTGTGAAGGTGGCTCTCTTCTGTATTATTTTGTATCTCACCCGCGCCATTTCAAAGGTCGTCAGCAAAGCAGTACGTAAAAGTGTTAAACACTCAAAGATGGACTTTAGTGTGTTGATGCAAGACTTCTTTGTCTCAATGGCATCAAAAGCGGTGGTTTTTGTCGGCTTATTGATTGCCCTGTCTCAGATCGGCATTGAACTTGGCCCACTGTTAACCGGTTTCGGGGTGGCAGGTGTGATCATTGGTTTTGCACTGCAAGATACGCTGTCTAACTTCGCTTCTGGCTTGATGATATTGATCTATCGCCCATACGATGTCGGCGACATGGTTAAAGTTGCGGGCATTCAAGGCACCGTCAACAACATGAGCCTGGTATCGACCACGGTTCAAACGATTGATAACCAGAGACTCGTGATTCCAAACAACAAAATTTGGGGGGATGTCATCAATAACATCACCGCAGAGCGGGTGCGTCGAGTGGATATGGTCTTTGGTATCGGTTATGGCGATGATATAGACAAAGCCAAGGGCATATTCAGCGAGATACTCTTGAGCGATGAACGTGTACTCAAGAGCCCTGAGCCAGTGGTTAAGCTGCATACGTTAAATGAGTCTTCGGTCGATTTCGTGGTTCGCCCTTGGGTTAAGACCGATGACTACTGGGATGTGTATTGGGATGTCACCGAGAAGGTTAAGAAGCGTCTCGATGCTGAAGGTGTGACGATTCCATTCCCTCAGCGCGATGTCCACATTTATCAACACGCGGTTGATAGCAAAGAGGGCGAGTCTTGATTGTGCCGTCCCACTGTTTGAGTAGATGATGTTAAAGACATTGAAGTGTGTAACTTCAGTGTCTTTTTTCTTTCATGATTATGAAATCATGAGGCTTTAAGGTGACTGCTTCAATTTATGGAGAGTCAAAAGATGCTTAAAGCTATTTCATTCGCATTATCTGCTAGCGCCTTACTCGCAATGCCAAACGCGTTTGCCGCAGAGGTTGCACAAGGTGATGTGATTCAAATTCAACTCAATCAAGTTATCCCTACTCAGCCTTCGGTTGGTTACGATCAAGTCTTCTATAAGCTGGGCCGTTTTGAGCATGACAAGAAAAAGTTGTTTGATGAAATATGTGAAGCGAATGGTCAGCGTGGCCTAGAGAGTTTTGATAAACAGTCTTCGAACGCACATGATGCCGCGACATTTGAATGTAAAGAGGCCGTCGGTGAACGTCAAAAAGACATGAAAACGATCGTGATTGCACCTAATGGCGATTACTACTTAACTGACGGACATCATACATTCAATGTATTTTGGACTATGCCTGAAGGTGGCGCAGATTTTCCCGTTCATGTTGTCGTGGATAAGGACTATCGCAACCTAGATTCGATGGACTCTTTCTGGGACGCAATGATTGCCGACGGGAACACCTGGCTGTTTGATAGTGAAGGTAAGCAAATCTTACCAACGGGACTTCCTGAGTCTCTAGGGCTTGATAACTTTGAGAATGATAGTTACCGCTCTCTAATGTATTTCTCTCGCGATGTCGGTTGGGATAAGCCGAAACAGCCAGTGCCGTTCTTGGAGTTTTACTGGTCGAAAGAGGTGCGTCAAAAAGTCGATCTTAATGAGTATGATTTGGACACCAAAGCAGGTTATACCCAAGCGATCACGGACGTGAGTAACTTCTTATTATCACTTGATACCAACAATGTCGGTGGTTCGAACAAGTCTGCGAAAGAGATGGGACAGTTCGATTCGTTTCAGCAGAAAGGCCTAGATAAGCTCCTGCGTGAAGAGAAAGGCAAAGTGACGTACATGATCAACTACAAAACTGCGCAAAACTAGCCGTTAAATTTGTATATGGGTACACCATTATGAGGCCAGCTGACTAAGCTGGCCTTTTTCTATCTGCTCAATGCGCTAGCAAAATCAGCCCTTTATATTAGACTTTCTTTGAGAGCACGGTCGGAAGTCTCAGCGTCAAACAAAAAAAGGGTTGGTATTAATCATGATGTGTACACTTCGAAAAGCAGTATTGGTTACGATTTTCGCTCTACTTAGCGGTTGTGCTAGTTACAGCATTACCGAGCAGGAGATGACAAACTATTTAAAGGATAATGTGCGTATCGAGCAATCCATTGGCATTCAAAGTGTGATGCATGCTGAGGTCTCGGTGGACGATCTGGAAGTGAAAATTGGGCGAGCTGATAAAGATCGCATCTCGATCTTTGCCAACACTTCTGCGAATGTGCAAATGATGACTCTAAAAGATATCGGACTTGATCTAGATTTGGAGTTCAGTGCTATACCGGAATACGACCAAGAGACTGGTGAGATTTTCGTTAAATCACTGCGTCTTGAAACATTTGAAGAGCATGGAAAGCGATTGTCTCCCGATATTAAACAGTTCATCGAGCCAGCGGTTGCACTGATAGGAACAGCCCTCTCCAACCAACCGATTTATAAACTCAATAGCGCTGATGCCAAACAAGCGCTTCTCAAGTCGACCGATCCGCAGTTGGTGATCAAAGACAACAAACTCGTGATTGAACTGTTTAACTAATCTGGTTTAACGCGTTGATTTTCTCTTGGTGGTTAGAGCCTTGGGGTTAAATCCTGTCACCATCATAGTGCCTGCCAGAATTAGCCCGGTGCCTGCCACCGTGTTGAGGCCAATCGGTTCGTCCAAGAACAGATAGCCCCACAAGATACCAAACATGGGTATAAGGAAAGTGACCGAAAGTGCGGATGCCGCTCCCTCATCAGTCACTAGTCGGAAGAAAAGCAGGTATGCATAACCTGTGCAGACGACACCAAGCAGAATCACTGACGTCCACTCTATCGGTGTTGGTTCGCCTCTCATTGGCATAAAGAACAGCAAAGGGAGCATCCAAAGCGTCGCTGCCCACATGCTGCCATGCGCGTTATCAAACGATTGGATATTCGGCGCAGTTTTGGTGTAGTTGGTTGCCAAACCGTAGCAAAAGGCAGCCATAATGCCTGCAAAAATTGCGGGAATAGAATGACTCCCGATCCGTGCTCCATCAACACCCACCAATATACCCACACCAATAATACCGACGACTAAACCGGTCATTCCCTTAGGAGTCAGTTGGGTTCTATGCCAGAAAAACGCGATAATCGCGCCCCAAATGGCCGCAGTTGAGTTTAGGATTGATAAGGTAGAGGCATTAAGAGTTTGGGCCGCGTAAGCGAACAGAGTAAATGGGAGAGCCGTGTTGAGCAGCCCCAAAATAAAGAAATGTTGATAGTGCCGTTTGAACGCTAGACGTCTTTTCAGATAAACCGCGACCAAAAGAAGGCTCAACAGAGCAAACCCTACGCGAAACTCAATAAGAAAGGCTGGGCCAAAAGTGTTGGCTGCGATACGAGTGAAGAGAAAAGACCCACCCCAAATGGATGCCAGTAGCACTAAACGAAAGAAGCTTGATGCGGACACGACACCCCCTGTGTCTGATGAACCAACGAATTAACTTGGATAAGATAACAAAAAGCACGCTCGAGAGCGTGCTTTTAAGTGAATCAATGAAAAGGTTAGCTTACAGTTTCTTAGAGAACAGTGCAGCTAGACCAATAATCACTAGACCCATGACCATGATAGCGCCTTTACCGCTGTCAAAGCCGCTCATGATGCCAGCAATAGCAACGATAGCGATTAGACCAGGGATAACGAACTTAACTAGGTTGTACCATAGACCAAACAGTGGGAAAGAAACTTCACCATCGTTCGTGATCTCTTTCTCTAGTTCGTCACGCTTCAGTCTCCAGCCAGCGAAGATACAGATGAACATACCGCCTACCGCTAGGAATATCTTGTCAGTTAGTAGGTCGAAGATATCGAATGCGCCAGTGTCGAATAGTGTTGGACCAACACCACCAAGTGAAAGTGACGCTAGAACACACAGAGAAGCCATTACTACAGAAGATGAGATTACTGCTGTAGGACGCTTCATGCCTTTTTCATCGATTAGGTATGAAACTACAACTTCTAATAGAGATACTGAAGACGTTAGTGCTGCTACGCTCAAACCGATGAAGAACAGTAGGGCAAGTAGAAGACCAATCATGCCGCCCATTTCAGCAAATAGCTGAGGAACAACAACGAACACTAGACCAGGGCCTGCCGCAGGTTCCATACCAAATGCGAACATTGCAGGGAACATAGCAATACCAGCAAGAATCGCAACACCAGTGTCCATCGCCGTAACCATTGCTGTGTTTTGAACTAGGTTCTCTTTCTTCTTGAGGTATGAACCGTAAGTGATCATCGCACCCATACCAAGGCTCAATGAGAAAAACGCTTGACCAAGAGCCGCTAGAACAACGTTGCTGTCAACGACAGAGAAATCTGGGCTAAATAGGAATTTCAGACCTTCGCTCGAACCAGGAAGTGTTAGACCTTTCACTGATACGATGATTAGGATAACGAAAAGCAGTGGCATTAGTATCTTACCCGCTTTCTCGATACCACCAGAAATACCACGGATAACGATCAGAATGTTTAGGAATAGGTATAGTGCCATCCACATTAGTGGTTGCACTGGGTTTGAGATGAACCCACCAAAGCTATCACCAATCGCTTCAGGAGTGCTTAGAAGACCAGAAGCAATTTTGTAGATGTAAGCAATCGACCAGCCACCAACAACAGGGTAGAAGCCCATGATCAATAGACCACTGAGTACACCCATGATGCCGACGAAACTCCAACGACGGTCAGTAGATTTGAAAGCACCTACTGCAGAAAGGCCTGTTTTGCGACCGATAGCAAATTCAGTCAGCATCACGCTGAAACCGATAAAGATTACAAAGAATAGATAGATGGCAACAAATGCACCACCACCACTTTCGCCGGCGGTGTAAGGAAACTTCCAGATGTTACCAAGACCAACAGCTGATCCCGCTGCCGCCATAATAAAGCCTAAACGTGAGCCCCAGGCATCACGTGGCTTTGCGTTTGTATTGTTCACCACTACTTCTCCAAAATTTAGTGTTTGCAATCATAAAGCGCCGCAAAGTTGGTGTGTAATTTTTTTTACACAGCAATAAAAAGAGTTATTGACGCTTAATATTGACTTAGTAAACCAGTTTGTGACTTGTCGATAAACCCTTTTTTGATCTTTTTCGCATTTTTCTTTGGTTTTTGTAGCCAAGTGCTGATTTTTTGTACGCAAAGTGCCCAAAAACCTCAAAATAGGATGCGTTAATTAAAAAGATGACAACGGTTTGACGATTTTCTGATTAAAAAATTGCGCTCAATTTACTAAGTAACGCTTGGTTACAATCTAGGCCGCGAATGCGATAAAGATATTACGTTCCTTGTTTCATTGAGGTGCGTTATTTGAACAGTCAAGCACCACCGTTGTGCAAGCTGCATCTGCCGTTACAGGATATCGAATGCCAAACAACGGGTCTAGACAGTGGTTTCTGAATACCCTCTAGATTTAAGTTCTGCATAATTGATAAAACTTAGTGATTCAAGCTGCATAGGCAGTGGAGGGTAAACCCTTTCTCTATATATAGACGAACCGTAGTAGATGATACCTAAGACCGTTGATTAAAAAAATGTCACAAGCAAACTGTCCACTATTGTTTACGATTTTAATTATCAGACCCTCTACGATGTCGACATTCACTGGAATAACGCCTTGTGCTTTTTCATCCCCATTCTAAACATAGAAGCTAAAGTGTTGTTTTTGCATGTTTAGACAGTTTCCTTGCATCTATAGCGCATTTGATAATCGATAGCTCTATGTTCCCAACTTGATTTATTAATGCAGTGTAAACACATTTGCTTATAAATGTATCATTATTGATTTGTATTACTTGATACCCAAGAGGGCGTTTAAGTGATTAAAATTAGAATAAAGTTTGATATTTAAAAAATATGTACTAGAGCTATTTGTTGACTAATTACTCTATATAATCAGCACTTTAGGTTTGTCTTTTAAAGTGTGATCTTTAGCTAGTTATTGGGTTTTTGTAATTTTGAATTGTACTTAAAACTGTATTCTAATTGTAACACTTTATGGTTACTTTTGATTTGAGGAAATTATCGATTGTTTAAAACTTGGTCTAATTAATGCATTGGTTGTTACATTAGGTTGATAGTGACTATTTATACGTGGCGGTGGTTTAGCTAGGTATAACATTCTGCGGAGAAAGGGAGTTCGTTTATGAAGAAAATCGCTTTGATCACGGGATCAAAAGGGGGCATAGGCTCAGCTATCTCAGCCAAGCTGGTTGCTGAAGGGTATCGAATTATTGCGACGTATTTCACCGGAAACTACGAATGTGCGCTCGAATGGTTTGAAGAACAGGGCTTTACGGAAGAGCAAGTTCGTCTGTTCGAACTCGATGTGACAAACACCGGAGAGTGTGCAGAGCGTTTGGCACTGCTTTTAGAAGAAGAAGGCACAATCGATGTCGTGGTGAACAACGCTGGTATTACTCGTGATGGTGTGTTTAAAAAGATGTCGGCTGATGCATGGTTTGACGTGATTAATACCAACCTTAATAGCGTTTTTAACGTAACACAGCCTCTATTTGCTGCCATGTGCGAGAAAGGTGGCGGTCGCGTCATCAATATCTCTTCAGTCAACGGTATAAAAGGTCAATTTGGCCAAACGAATTACTCCGCTGCCAAAGCTGGCATGATCGGTTTTACTAAAGCTCTGGCTTATGAAGGTGCCCGAGCAGGCGTGACGGCTAACGTCGTTGCTCCAGGCTACACGGGAACACCGATGGTAGAGCAGATGAAAACGGAAGTTCTTGATTCCATTCGTTCAACTATTCCAATGCAACGTCTAGCGACACCAGAAGAAATTGCAGAATCAGTTTGGTTTTTAGCCAGTGATGCTGGTGCCTATATCACAGGGGAAACACTCTCTGTGAACGGCGGTTTGTACATGAATTAAGGGATAAACGATGGAAAAAGTATTTGTAGTAGCAGCAAAACGTACCCCTCTCGGTAGCTTCTGTGGTGCACTAAAAGACATCAATGCGGGCAAACTTGGTGCAATTGCGATTAAAGGCGCACTCGAAGCTTCAGGTTTATCGGGTGATGACGTTGATGAAGTGATTGTCGGGAATGTGGTCGGAGCAGGACAAGGTATGGGTGTTGGCCGTCAGGCTTCGTTGTTTGCTGGTATTCCAGAGTCTGTTCCTGCGTACGCCCTGAATATGGTGTGTGGTAGTGGAATGAAGACAGTGATGGACGCAGTATCTCACATTCGTTCTGGCGACGCGCAAGTGGTTGTAGCGGCCGGCGTAGAAGTGATGTCTCAAATTCCTTTTGCTCTGCCAGCAAGTGTCCGCAATGGCAATAAGATGGGCGACCTATCCGCGAAAGATTTGCTGGTAAGCGATGGTTTGACTGATGTCTATAACCAGTACCACATGGGTGTCACTGCTGAAAATATTGCTAAGCAATTGGGCTTAACACGCGAGCAGCAAGATAGCTACGCATTGGCGAGCCAGCAAAAAGCCGTCTCAGCAATTGAAGCAGGGCGCTTTGCTGATGAGATTGTGCCAGTGGAAGTGAAACAGCGTCGAGAAACGGTAATATTTGACACTGACGAATACCCTAAAGCTAATGCAACTATGGAAGGTTTAGCTAAGTTGAGACCAGCGTTTGACCGTGAAGGTACGGTTACCGCAGGCAACGCATCTGGCATCAATGATGGTGCGAGTGCGATTATATTAGCCTCTGAAAGCGCAGTGAATGAACTCAACCTGACACCTATCGCTGAGATCGCAAGCTATGCTCAGTCAGGTTTGGATCCAAAGATTATGGGATTGGGCCCAGTCGAGTCAGTGACCAAGGCATTGGCGAAAGCACAATTGTCGATTGAAGATGTTGATGTGTTTGAACTCAATGAAGCGTTTGCCGCACAAGCGCTGGGCGTGATTCATCAGTTGGCAGATGTACATGAAGTTCCTGTCAACAGTATTCAAGACAAAGCCAATTTCAATGGTGGTGCAATTGCACTCGGGCATCCGTTAGGTGCGTCAGGAAACCGCATCTTGGTTACTCTGATTCATGAACTTAATAAACAAGATGGTCAATATGGCGTGGCGTCCCTCTGCGTAGGCGGTGGTATGGGCACGGCGGTGATTGTAAAAGCAGTGAAGTAAATCTAGGGCTGCTCATCTGTCTGTTGGCAAAAACGAAAACGTTGCCAATGAAGACATGGTAAGCAGCACCTTATGGAAATATCGAAACCTCATCAAGGAGAATTACCATGTACACAGATCTATTTAAATCATTCACAGATCAGTCTCAAAAATCAATGGAACCATATTTCAAGTTTAATCAGCTAATGACGAAAAACGTTGAGGTATTAACTGAGCTTCAATTGAATGCCATTCGTGCTTACAGCGATATGGGTCTAGAGCAGATGAAAGCAGCAGCTAGCATAAAAGATGTGACTTCATTGACTGCATATAGCAGCCAGCAACTCAGCGCGCTAACTAAGCTATCTCAACAAATGATGGACGACAGCAATAAACTGCAAGGTATTGCTAAAGAGTTCAAAGAAGACGTAGAGAAGCTAACCACTGAAAACCTTAAAACAGTGACTCCAGCATAAACTGACTACACCGTTGCCGCCTTTTGTTGGCGTGCAGGTTGTCCTGACCGTTTAAGGTAATTTTGGTTGTGCCAATGCTCAATCAACGTAGCCGAGTGGGAGTGTTCTCCCACTCTCATTTGTTTTCTACTATCGAAACTGAAATGAGGTCATACAATCTTCTCGCATCCAACTGACTAGAGGCGGGCGTCTTTCCGAACTTAGGAGTAACACTATGTTTCCACATCTCCTATCGGACTACCTTGTAAAGCTTCATGAGTCTAACCAACAGTGGTGGGACGATTTTGAAGCCAATAAGGCAGCCGTGCAGTCACCTCTAAACAAAGCACTACAAGAAGTGAACTTTGAAGATACAACTAAACTGTTTGAACAAGCCGTTAACCAACCAGCCGCGCTATTAGAACTGCAATCTAATTGGTGGGAGCAGCAGCTCCAGATCTGGCAAAATGTGGTTCTGGGTAATTCAGAGCAGGTGGTTGAAGCTGAGAGAGGTGACAAGCGTTTTTCTGACCAGTCATGGCAGAATGAAGCGATGTTTAGCTTTATAAAGCAATCATATTTACTGTTCAGTAAAACCTATCTTGATACCATCGATTCGATTGAAGGCTTGGATGAAAAGTCTAAAGAACGAATCACCTTCTTTTCTCGTCAGGCGATCAACGCCTTATCACCATCTAACTTTATCGCGACCAACCCTGAGCTTCTTAAGCTGACTTTAGAGCAAAATGGTCAGAATCTGATTTCAGGTATGGAGCAGCTGAAAGAAGATATCGATTCAAGTGCCGATATCTTGAAGGTGCGCATGACCAACAACAATGCGTTCCGTTTAGGTGATGATATTGCGACGACTGCTGGTGATGTGGTGTTTAAGAATGAGCTTTTCGAGCTGATTCAATACCGCCCCCTCACAGAGCAGGTAAACTCGACCCCTCTACTTATTGTTCCCCCATTCATTAATAAATATTACATCCTTGATCTCACTGAGCGTAATTCACTCGTTAAGTGGTTGCTAGAGCAGGGTCACAGTGTGTTTATGATGTCATGGCGTAACCCGGGTGTAGAGCAATCTAAAGTTGAGTTTGGCGATTACGTGACAGAGGGCGTAGCGAAAGCGGTTACCGCAATTGAAGACATTACTGGCCAAGAGCAGATCAATGCGGCCGGGTATTGTATCGGCGGCACCGTTTTGGCTTCGACCATCGCTTACTATGCGGCTAAACGTATGAAAAAGCGCATTAAGTCAGCGACGTTCTTTACAACGCTTCTCGACTTCTCGCAGCCAGGAGAAGTGGGCGCTTACATCAACGACACTGTGATTGGCGCGATTGAAGCGCAAAATAACGTGAAAGGTTATATGGATGGACGCTCACTGAGTGTGACATTCAGCCTGTTGCGCGAAAACAGCCTCTACTGGAACTACTACGTAGACAATTATCTAAAAGGTGGCAGTCCAGTTGATTTTGACTTGTTGTATTGGAACAGTGATAGCACCAATGTCTCTGCAGCGTGCCATAACTTTTTGCTGCGTGAGCTCTACTTGGAGAACAAGTTGGTTCGAGACAAAGGGGTTAAAATAGGTGGTGTATGGATTGACCTTAATAAGATCAAAATCCCTAGCTACTTTATTTCAACCAAAGAAGACCATATTGCACTGTGGCAAGGCACTTATCGTGGCGCCTTAAACACTGGCGGTAATAAAACCTTTGTCCTTGGCGAATCCGGTCATATCGCAGGTATTGTTAATCACCCTGCTAAGAAGAAATACGGTTATTGGCTCAACGACAACCTCGATGACTCGGCAGATGAGTGGTTTAATAATGCCGAACACAAAGAGGGATCTTGGTGGACACACTGGGATCAATGGTTAGGGCAGTACAATGCGGATGAGAAAGTAGAACCGTTTAGAGTAGGTTCTGAAAATTATCCGGTACTTACTGATGCCCCAGGCGATTATGTGAAACAAGTTTTACCGATCGCAGAGTCGTAATCACCTTCTTCACACTACTAACAAAGGTCTAGCCGAGCTGCTAGGCCTTTTCTATTCTGTGAGCGCAGAACGACCTCCTTTTGCATTTCCACTATCAAATGATCAGTTGATTTGCTTTATGCCACTAACCATGGCTCAATAGCTGATTAGCACTTAAGCCCCCAACTGAAAAAAAGAGTGACTATGAATCTAGATATCAACGCACTGCAACACCACCAACTCGTCGAAGACGGTCAACTTGAGGGCTGTTACATCCATCAGCCTGCAAAAGGCAGTCATCAAGACGATAAAGCAGTGGTAGCTGAGCGACAAGCACTTGAGAATATGGGTTACAAGGTTGTGCAGGTCAAGCCTAAGGGCAGCACCACAACATTCGCTGAAGCGATGCAAGAGCTGGCGAAGAAGACGGGCATTCACCCAAAGAATAACCCCAACTTTATTGGTTGAGTGACATGTCTACATCGATTTTTGATACAAAAATAGAGTGAAATTGGTTAAAGAAGCTCACCTAAAAACGATACACTATCCGCGCCACGACCCCTCATGATGGATGGTCATTTTTTAGAGATTTTTCAAGTATCCACATATGCCTAAAGATTTTGATTTCACAACAGAGTACACCCTCGATAAAGCCTTCTTCGCTGAATGTTACGATCAAACAAGTCAACCAAGGACATTTCCTAAGTCCTATCTTAAAGCCATTATCTTCCTACTGTTTGGTATGGCTTTATTAGAGTTTGAACTGTTACCTAACGGCTACGTGGGCTGGTTCTTTGTTGTTTTGAGCGTAGTAGAGGCCGCGAGTGTTTACTTTGCAAGAGGTTGGTGGTTATGGCGACGAACCATCAGTTCTAGCTGCGGTAGTAAAGTGCAACTTCAAGTCAACTCAGAAGGTGTTTGTTATACCAGTGGTAAGAACAGTAATGTCATCAAATGGAGTAAGATTAGCCAAGTTGAACAGACTAACCTAGGCTTGATCCTTCATATAGGCAAACAGCGCCAGTATGTCAGTAAATCTTGTTTGAACGATGAGGCTATCGACTACATCGTGGCTCAGCATGTGGAATCAAAAGACGGATAATTCGAGTGTGGGTGTGTGTAGTGGAATACTTTCACAATTGAAAACAGGTTTTGTTGCTTTAAATCAGTTCAGCAAACAAGTCTTTACCCATTAACGTGCTAAAACACTTCTGCTATTGAGTATTAATACTCCAAAAAAGAACCCCACCAAAAGGCGGGGTTCATCATCAATTCAAAGCACCCTCAGGTAACTTCATTTGACTCTACAGGTATCAAACCTCTTTATCTTTGCCTAACGATAGCAACCATAAAGAGATAGCGGCGACGCCGGCGAATCCACCTAGGATAATGACTGGCATAGCGCTATAGCCAAGTACGTGCCAGATAACCGATTCTAATGTACTCAATGTCTATCTCCTTATTGCCAGCCTTCAACGCCTTCCATATCAGGAAGTTTGTGAGCGATACCTTTGTGACAGTCTACACAGGTTTTTTCGCCAGAAGCCAGAGCCGTTGAGTGCTGTGCTGCACCTCGGCTGCCTTGCTCTGAGAAGTCCATGTAATCAAACTCGTGACAGTTACGACACTCTAAAGAGTCGTTCTTTTGCAAACGAGACCACTCACGCTCGGCAAGATGGCCACGGCGAGCTTGGAATTTCTCGGGTGTGTCGATGGTGCCAATGAAGTGGGCGAACAGCTCTTTTGATGCCTGTACTTTACGTACAATTTTATCTGTCCACTCATGAGGAACGTGACAGTCAGAACAGATAGCACGAACACCCGAACGGTTAGAGTAGTGAATCGTCTCTTGAATTTCTGCAACAATCGGTGCGTGACATCCAGAACAGAACTCTTCGGTGTTGGTTGCTTCCATACCTGTGTTGAATGCGCCCCAGAATAGAAGACCACCAGCAAAACCTAAGAATAAGACAACGCCTGCCGCTGCCTTACTCGGTGTTGTTAGCCTCTTCCAAAACGCTTTAAGTATTTTCATAATTTGCCTCTCTCGTTGTCGCTAAACGACTAACGTAGTGATTCCACTCGCTCGAAATTGTTCTCAACTAGCGGTTTCGCTTCGACTTGAGGAACGTGACACTGCAAACAGAAATAGCGACGAGGGGACACGTCAGACAGAACCGCGTCTTGGCGGTTGACGTAGTGTGTCACACTAATCTTTGTGGCTCCCATATCTGGCGCGTTTTTCCAGCTATGGCAAGCCAAACATTTGTTTGCGTTGAGCGATACTTCGTAACTGCGAATGCTATGAGGTACCAATGGTGGTTGGAAGACATAATCACTCGCTACAGCGTGCTCTTTCGGGTAGTCTTTGAAGCTATCCGATGGACGAGTATCTTCCAATTCAGCAGCACCTCGTAGAGATTCGAGGCCACCAATGCCACCTGGGTTATCCAGCTCAGCATGGGCAATCCCAGCGGCTGCAGCACATACAGACAACAGTGCAATGAGTAGTTTTTTCATTATTCAATCTCCGCCCTTGTGGGCTAAATCTTTAATCAGGCCACAGCGTTGGCTGTGACCTTACGTTCAATGTTCTCGAGTTAAGCGACCTTGGTGATCTTCACTGGACACTTCTTAAAGTCTGTCTGTTTAGACAATGGGTCAGTGGCATCAAGAATCAACTTGTTAATCAAAATACGAGCGTCAAAGAACGGTACGAACACCAAGCCTTGAGGTGGGCGGTTACGACCACGTGTTTCCACGCGAACTCGAACTTCACCACGCTTGTTAGAGATTAAAACTTCTTCTCCGCGACGTACGTTATGTGCTTTCGCATCATCTGGGTGCATGTAACACACCGCATCAGGGACTGCTTTGTACAGCTCTGGTACACGACGAGTCATGGTACCGGTATGCCAGTGCTCAAGAACACGGCCTGTACATAGCCACATATCGTATTCGCTATCCGGTTCTTCTGGTGGCGCTTCATATGGTGCTGAAATGATCAATGCTTTGCCGTCTGGTTTACCATAGAAGTCCCAACCTGAACCTTCTTTCGCATAAGGGTCAGAACCCTCTTTGTAGCGCCATAGGGTTTCTTTACCATCAACCACTGGCCAGCGCAGGCCGCGAACTTGGTGGTAAACATCGTATGGTGCTAAGTCGTGACCGTGGTCGCGACCAAACTCTGCATACTCCTCAAAAATACCTTTTTGGATGTAATATCCGAAGTGATGTGCGTCGTCGTTCAGTTCGCGAGCTTCTTCGATAGGGAACTTATCAATTTGGCCGTTGCGGAACAGCATGTCGTACATCGTTTTACCACGATATTGTGGTGCTTTTGCTAGCAACTCTTCGTCCCAAACCTCTTCCATCTTGAAGCGTTTAGAGAACTCCATTAGCTGCCACAAATCAGATTTCGATTCGCCTTTGGTTTCAACTTGTTGGTACCAAGCTTGTGTACGGCGCTCTGCGTTACCGTATGCACCCTCTTTTTCGATCCACATTGCGGTTGGAAGAATCAAGTCAGCCGCTTGCGCTGTTGCTGTTGGGTAAGCATCAGACACAACGATAAAGTTCTCAGGGTTTCGGTAACCCGGTAGACGCTCGTTGTTAATGTTAGGGCCAGCCTGCATGTTGTTGTTACATTGAACCCAGTAAGCATTGAGCTTACCGTCTTTCAACATGCGGTCTTGTTGCACGGCATGGAAGCCAGGCTTAGGTGGAATCGTCCCTTCAGGCAACTGCCAGATTTTCTCTGCAATCGCACGGTGTTTCGGGTTGGCAACCACCATGTCTGCAGGTAGACGGTGTGCAAATGTACCCACTTCACGAGCCGTACCACACGCTGATGGTTGGCCTGTTAGGGAGAATGGGCTGTTACCCGGAGTTGAGATTTTACCCGTCAACAAGTGAATGTTGTAAATCAGGCTGTTCATCCATACACCACGTGTATGTTGGTTCACACCCATTGTCCATAGAGACATCACTTTGGTGTCTGGGTCAGCATATTGTTTCGCAAGCTCAACCAGTTTCTCTTTTTCTACGCCTGAGATTTCGTGTGCACGTTCTAGTGTGTAAGGTGCAACAGACTTCTTGTACTCTTCAAAAGAGATCTTCGACATGTCGCCAGAGTTCGGGTTTGCCGCGGCTAGCTGCAGAGGGTCGTCATCACGCAAGCCGTAACCGATATCAGTCGCCGCTTGAGTGAAGTTAGTGTGTTTGTTGACGAAATCCCAGTTTACTGCATCGTTTTCGATGATGTAATTGGCAATGTAGTTTGCAATCGCAAGGTCAGACTGTGGTTTAAAAATATAACCGTGGTCAGCAAGCTCAAATGAACGGTGGGTGTAGGTTGAAAGTACGTTTACCTTCACATGAGGATAGCTCAGACGACGGTCAGTGATGCGCGTCCATAATACTGGGTGCATCTCAGCCATGTTTGAGCCCCACAGTACAAATGAATCAGCGTGTTCAAAGTCATCATAACAGCCCATTGGCTCATCGATACCAAAAGAGCGCATGAAGCCAACTACGGCAGACGCCATACAGTGACGAGCATTTGGGTCAATGTTGTTTGAACGGAAGCCTGCTTTCATCATTTTCGCAGCAGCATAGCCTTCCATGACTGTCCATTGGCCAGAGCCAAACATACCGACACTTGTTGGGCCTTTCGCTTTTAGTGCTGTTTTCCACTTCTCAGCCATGGTATCGAAGGCGACATCCCAAGACACTGGTGTGAACTCACCGTTTTTGTCGTATTTACCATCGGTCATACGAAGAAGAGGTTGAGTTAAGCGGTCAGAGCCATACATGATTTTCGACAAGAAGTAGCCTTTGATACAGTTAAGGCCCTTGTTTACTGGAGATTCTGGGTCACCCTGGGTTGCAACGACTTTTCCGTTTTGTGTTCCGACGAGTACTGAACAGCCAGTACCACAAAAACGACATGGCGCTTTGTCCCACGTTATTTTGGTTTGGTCTGAGCTCGCAATCAGGTTGGTCGCTTTCGCCGGTAGTGTTATACCAGCAACAGCTGCAGCTGATGCGGCCGCGTTTGCTTTCACAAACGCACGTCTTGTCATTTTCATGCTTCACCCTCGATTTGGGAATGTTGTATTCCAGCGTCTTTGTATTGAAGTTCCGTCTCTTCAGAGCTCGATTCAATTTGGTGGTAAACCAAAACCGTGCTCAGAACGTTCGGTAAATTGTTGATGGCATCGATCGTATCGGTGATAAATCCTTGGTTTTCTGTTTCTAAAACCACAACGATTTTGCCTTCTGGGCTATCACCGTAAATCTCGGTGCCATCGTATTCCGTAATCTGTTTCTTGATGATCTCTAGATGGAGTGGATCACAATGAACGACTAGGCTCGAAATATGCACTTCGTTTAGTGCCATGGGTATTTTCCCTGTAATTATCTATTTGCTCACATTGATTGCGTTGCTTGGGCAGGCTGACACGCAGGCTCCGCATCCGTTACATTCATCGAGGTTTAACTTCGGCTGTGCAACTTTACCCAGCTCAAGTTTGAAACCTATTGCCATCGTCTCGCAGAAATCTCCACAGCTCCGGCATTCGACATTCTGTTTTGCTAAACAACCCTCCCCAATGGTTGCCTTAATATCCCAAGGTGATTCGTCTTGGGTTTTAAACAGACTTTCAGGACAAGCCTCGGCACAGCGGTAGCAAAATGTGCACTCATCAATGTTGAAATCGACGGTTGGAAAGCCGCCGTCTCCTTTAACAATAATGTTCGTTTCACATGCTGTAACACATTGGCCACATTGGGTACAATCATGGGTTAGGGTTTGTGGAGATTGAAGCCAAGGCAGTTGATGGTTGAGCTTTATTTCGCTTTTTCTCGTCAAAAATCTTCGCTTGTTGAGATCGACCACTTCTTACTATCCCTCAAGTTGTTACGTCGATGTTAAAAGTATAGTAAAGAAAGCCGTTAACAACCTGACATAATTAAACACATAAATTGTAGGTTTGATCATATTTCTATAAATACCCCCTAAGGGGTAATTGGTGTATGCGGTTGTTTTAGATCAATAATTACAAAGTGTAGAGATCACATATTGATGGGTTGACGAGTCAGTCAGTTAGGTAGGTTATTCAAAGGTCACTATTTTGCCGTTATCGAAAAGAAAAAAATCGGTCACCAAGAACATCGTTTTTGCTATGTCGTTGATCGTCTTGTTATCCGTCGCGACGACGAGTTTTGCTATCTACACACTCACCTCGAGTCTGAATGATGCAGAGGCGGTTAACGTGTCGGGTTCAATGCGTATGCAGAGCTACCGACTAGCGCATGATATTCAGATAAAGTCGTCGGATTTTGAGTTTCATATTAATCAATTTGAGCAATCAATTTATTCTGAATCGATGCAATCTTTGGATGATTGGCGTGTGCCGAAACACATCGCCAATGATTATCTTTTGCTCACAAAGCGCTGGCAGGAGCTCAAAACTGTACTAGAAGGCGAGCAACCTCAGCGGTATCTTCCTTTAGTCGCGAGTTTTGTTGAGCAAATTGATGACTTTGTTTTAAAACTACAGATCTTTTCTGAACAGAAAATCACCAAGTTAACCGTAGTGGGTGGCTTAGGGTTGGGTGGCATCTTGCTGGCCAGTATCTATGTTGTACTTTATGTTCGCCGTGAGATTGTGCATCCCCTTCATGAGCTAGCTGTTGCCAGTGAGCAAGTTCAAAACCGTTCATTTGATGTTGCCTTTAATCATGACAGTCAAACTGAAATGGGAGTACTCATGAGTACTTTCTCAAACATGGCTAAGGACTTAGGTAAGCTGTATCGAGGGCTAGAACAAGCCGTTGGAGAGAAAACGCAAGAGTTACAAAAAGCCAATACCTCTTTGCAGGTGCTCTATCGCTCTTCTCAAGAGCTGGCAGATGCTCGTATTAATATTGATAACTTTCAGGCGATATTACGTCACATCGTAAGCATTGAAGCGATTGGTAAGGTAAAGCTTGATATTGAAGACGAAGATGATAAATCGATTTCTCTATATGAAGGGGAAGTGGAGAAAGCAGAAGTCATCAAACGAGAGTTATATCTCGATGGTGAACATTTGGGCGCGTTACACTTTTTCTGTGTAGATAAAGCACCTGATAGTACGTTGCTGGATAACTTCTCTCAGATTCTGGCGCGAGCGATTTTTTATAACCAAGCACAGAGGCAGGCAGAGCAGCTGCTATTGGCAGAAGAGCGCGCGACGATTGCACGCGAGCTACATGACTCGTTAGCTCAATCTCTGTCTTACTTAAAGATTCAAGTTTCACTGCTGAAGAAACAGATGAATAAGTTCGAACACCCTCAGGGAGCAGCGGCGACCGTTTCAGAGTTGGATACTGGCCTTTCAGAGGCTTACACTCAACTAAGAGAGCTTTTAACCACATTTAGGCTTACAATTAAAGAGGGTAATTTTGGTGTCGCATTGAAAGAGATGTTGAGTCAACTTGATGATCAAACGCAGTCGAGTATTGTTCTCGAAAATGGGTTGTCATCTGTTGAACTGGACGCTCATCAACAAGTACACCTGCTGCAATTAATCCGCGAAGCGTCTCTTAACGCGATGAAGCATGCTAAAGCGGACACGATCAGTGTGACGTGCTCTGAAGAGCAGGGTGAAATTGTCATCAGTGTTAAAGATGATGGAACAGGGTTCAGTGACGAGCAAGCAAAAGTGAATCACTACGGTATGAGTATTATGCGTGAGCGTGCTGAACGACTTAACGGCCAGCTTACGGTAAACTCAGGACAAAGTAGTGGCACAGAAGTTCGCCTCGTTTTTTCGTTGGGTACCAGCTAGATAAAAGTAAAGTAGCTGGCATGAATTAACAATGATAAGAGGTCTTAAGACCCGCAGACCTAATGTAATAGGAAGACTAAATTGACAGTAAATAGAGTGATGTTGGTCGATGACCATCCTTTGATGCGTCGAGGTATCAATCAATTACTTAGCTTTGAAGATGACTTTGAAGTTGTTGCAGAAGCAAGTAACGGCACAGACGCTGTCGCGCAAGCGAACCATTCGAACCCAGATTTGATCTTGCTTGATCTGAATATGAAGGGTATGTCTGGGCTAGATACGTTAAAAGCGCTACGTACCGATGGTATTGATGCTAAGGTTGTTATTCTGACCGTTTCAGATAGCCCCTCGGATATAGACATGCTTGTTAAGGCCGGTGCTGATGGATATCTACTTAAAGACACAGAGCCAGATGAAATGGTTCGCTTAGTGAGAGAGTCACTGGGTGGCCAGCCCGCATACAGCGGTATTGTGGCGGAGTATCTGGCAAACCGCGGTCAAATGAAAGACAACTTTGATGACTTGACCGATCGTGAAATGCAGATTTTGAAAGAAGTTGCACAAGGTTTCCGCAACAAGCAAATTGCTGATCGCCTGTTTATCTCAGAATCGACTGTGAAAGTGCATATGAAAAGCTTGCTTAAGAAACTTCAGGTGGCTTCGCGCACTGCTGCAACCATTCTTTACCTTGAGCGTTTTGGCGACATCAAAGGCTAGCCATTGCACTCAATGACGGCGTAGAGCTGGACATATTTTCGTACCAGCTCCTCGTCGGCGACTCTTTTCAGTGGATGAGCAATTTTGAGGTAGTAGGGGCTCATGGAAAAGTGCTGCTCTACTGTTTGACTCAATTGTGAATCACTCTCATATAAACTGATCCCCTGCGATTGATATTTGACCATTTCATCGGGCATGACGCCTGTCCACCAATGAATCAGTTCACGGCTGCTTTGACTGCGAGTTAACCAGTGGTCAGCGAGCACGAGTAGCAGATCATTCGGTTGTATCGCGAAGCCAAACTCACTCTTCCATTGAGCAATATCTTTCATTAACTTACGGCGATACGTTTTACTCGCATTCATCATATGTTGCGTCACAATCCATACGCTGCCAAGTTCACAACTGACACGGAAGTGATGGGGCAGGTCTCTCTTGGGCAACATGTCTAATGGTGCTGTGGTACTCGTGTGACTGTATTCACTCAAGGTACGGCTCAAACGTCGGGTGAAGGCGAGTGCCATATGATGTTCAGTCATGCCACGGTTGTGGATGGCAGGGTAGTTCCGTTCACATAACTTCGAGCAGTCTTGCTGAAACTGACCAATACTTTGAATCAAAATGTCCGATAACAAAGCGAAGCGCTCCTCAAATCCTTCTGTTCTTCACCCGTTTCTTTGGCTCAGAATCACGCTAGTTGAACTGATCACCATAGCATAAAGACTGATGTAAATAGATGACAGCAAAACACTTTTGCTCGTTCGTTCAAATATTTTGAATGATTTCATCAAATAAGCCTACTTTTAACCGGACTTCAAATAAAAAATACTAAGCTCACGTTAAACGCAAAATGTTCCTCAATCAGTTTATTTGACCTTTTTTGTTGTTGAGGACACCAACATTTATGGATGCATTATGGCTCAACTAAAGCAGTACAACATGGTTTCTCGACTCCTGCACTGGTTCAGTGCGGTTGTGATTATTGGTATGTTTGCCGCGGGCTTGTGGATGGTTGATTTGAGTTATTACAGTGAGTGGTATCGCACTGCACCTCATTGGCACAAGTCTGTAGGGATCCTGCTGATATCGGCAACAGTGTTGCGTTTTGTATGGAACAAATTGGTGAAAACACCAGAAATTGATGGCACACCAATGATAAAGGCAGCAGCCCATTTGGGTCACCTTGCTCTTTACGCGCTGATCGTCGTGATTGGCGTATCAGGCTATCTCATTTCAACCGAGGATGGCCGCGGTATAGACGTGTTTAACTGGTTCACCGTACCTGCGTTAGGACAATTGTTCGAGGGGCAGGCTGATATTGCGGGAGAGATACATTTCTACGCCGCATGGACACTCATTATATTGGCTGCGGGTCATGCACTAGCAGCCATCAAACACCACGTAGTCGACAAAGACGACACGTTACGAAAAATGATAGGAGCATCAAAATGAAGAAATTAGGACTAGTAGCAGCATTAGTGGCAGCCATGTCTTTGCCGATGAGTGTGAATGCGGCTGACTATATGATTGATACCAAGGGCGCACACGCGTCGATCAACTTCAAAGTTAGCCACTTGGGTTATAGCTTTATCAAAGGTCGCTTTAATAAGTTTGAAGGTGACTTCTCTTATGACCCAGCGGATATCGCGGCGTCTAAAGTGAATGTCACTGTAGATACTCGCAGCTTAGACTCGAATCATGCAGAACGTGACAAGCATATTCGCAGTGGTGATTTTATTGATGCATCAAAATTCTCAACGGCAACGTTCGCTAGCACTGGTGTGATGGACAAGGGTGATGGTCAACTTGATATTGCTGGTGATTTAACGTTGCATGGCGTGACGAAACCTATTGTGATCAGCGCAGAGTTCATCGGTGCAGGGACAGACCCGTGGGGTGGTGAGCGCGCAGGTTTCTTGGGTACAACCCGCCTTGAATTAGCTGACTTCAATATTCCAGTGATGGGCACATCAAGCTATGTTGACATGGAGCTGCATGTTGAAGGTATTAAAAAGTAAACGGTAAATGACAGCACTGCTTGCTTGGACTTTTAGAAAGAAATAAAGCAAAAAAAGAGGCGACTTATTAAGTCACCTCTTTTTCTATTTGTCGATGTTGTGGTATCACGTCATTTGCTCGTGCCGCTATTTCCAATCAGCACGTTCAAACTTGGTTCAACCCAAGTCTGGCTATAAGTTAAAGCTTAGCTAGACCTTGTTGTTACGCTATTTCTAATCGAGACACCGCGTTTGCACTGTTCTCTTCATAGATTTTTCGAAGCTCAATCATCACACTTTCGCGAGATATTGTACCGATAAAGCGACCGTCTTCGAGCACTGGAAGTAAACTTGGCTTGCTTACTTTCATTGCTTTTACTCGCTCCTCAATTGGCTGTTGAGGGGCATTGGCCGTTGCAATTCCCATTGCAGAAACAGGATATAGCTGTTCCTTATCGATGCACATATACTCGACGATATCCACCAAGCGATCTGTTGCATCTACCGCTACTACATCACGACTCATCAAGTCGACGACTTTTGCCCCCTTACTTGGCAGGTAATTCTGGGACCAAAGTGCCACCATCACATCATGCACTGATAGGAATCCAACGAGGCGACCATTAACATCACAAACTGGAGCGCCAGAGACGTTTTCTTCCAACATCAAATCTATCGCTTTTGGCACAAGCATATCTGCACTGAGCGAGAGTGGTTGAGTATTGGTTATCTGCTTAATTGTTGTGTTTGAGAGTCTATCTGTCTGTTTGACAGAGACAATCTCAAGACTTTGAGTTATCGAACTCACTTTCGCTGCTTTTAGCTGAGGGCGGCGGTAGATACACCAGTTGGTGAGGCCTACAAGCACCGCTCCGCCAAAAATATTGCCCAACGTCACTGGTATCAGGTTGGCCATCAGAAAAGTCGATACAGTAAGGTCACTGTATTGAGATGGCTCTGCTGATACATATTGCCAGAACTGTTCGGGTGCAAAGTTTGAGATTACGATACCCAGAGGGACCATAAACATGTTTGCAACCGAGTGCTCAAATCCGCTCGAAACGAACATTGAAACTGGCAAAATCATCAATAAAGCTTTGGTTAGGGCGTTGGCAGCGCTAAATGTCATCCAAATGGCTAAACAAACCAGTAGGTTACATAGCACACCCAAAGCAAAGGCTTGTATTGGTGTGTGGTGGATCTTGTGTTGAGCAATGTTCAGCGCGTTCAACCCCCATTGACCATGATTTAGCATAAATAGGCCCGCGGAGGTGATCATGAGTAGCATAAACATCGCACCGATGAAGTTTCCGATGTATACCTTGGCCCATAGAGACAGCATCTTTCTCATACTTATCTGGCCATTCGCCCAAGAGATACTTGAGAGAACCGAGCTAGTAAACAGCTCACCGCCACACAGCACGATTAAGATAAGCCCTAAGCTGAAAGCAATACCGCCAGTTAAGCGGCTGAGTCCCCATCCAACAGCATTACCACCTGTCGTAACAGTGATATAAAAAACAAAAGCTAAGCCAATGAATGCCCCTGCCATGACAGCTAATCCCAACGTCATACTGCTGGTCTTTTTTGCCTTGTTAAGTGCAAACTTTTCGGCTTCCGCCATCATTTCCATAGGTGAAAATAGGTGGTTATTACTGGAATCTACGTTACTCATGCTTCCCCCAATGTGTACACATCTCTGTTCCCCTCGATGTTTTGACTCAGGCTTTCTACCCAAGCGTCGTGCTTAAATCTATCAAGCGCGGCCATAATAAGTAAAATTGATAATATTGAAAAGCTAAATCACATTTTCTGATATGAAAAATATGATTACTTTTTGTATGGATATTAATCGGTAAGAAAATAGAGCTTAAAAAGCCAAGACTATAAGGCGATAAAGTGGGGTGGTAGACAAGAAAGTTTTTGATTCTATTTGTTTAATACTCTGTTTTTATTGGGCTTTTATTGCGGTGGCTGTGTGTTTTTGTATTTATGTAAGACAAATCGATCGAAACTACCATCAGTCAAAGTTATTGTTCTAGTGTCACTGATAGCTATGATGTTTAGTATCAGATTATCTGATGCCAATCTAAACTTCGGTTATGTCTTACAAAATTTGAAGCTTGCGTCTGTTAAGCTTGGACCAATATTTTACGCTTCAAATGTCACTTCAAAAAAACTGATAGTGAGAGCAAGGTTATCTAGAGTCACACTTGTTCTCATTTTACTAGGTATTTCCGTTAGCCATGGTGACCACCCGTTTTAGAGTCCAACGCAGGAGAAGGGGTATACACTCTGCGCCTTCGCTCTCACAGTGACCAACGATGGCTAACGCCAGATCTGGCTTCGCTTTTTTCTTTAGTACTTTGTGAACGACTTTCTTGGCCGCAATGGGATGCTCGGGAGGTATTTTCACCATTTGGCGGAAGAACTGCTCAAAGCCATTTTGATAGAGGAAGTGTTCAATGTCTCTGTCTGGTAACTCCGTGAGTCGATGACGCTCTTTTTCATCACCCAGCATGGCAAGTACCGTTGCAGCGTACTTTTTACCTGCTTGATCGCCGTCAGTGACAACATGCCAATCAATATCAAACGCTTTGGCGACTTTAATCAGTGATTTTAACCCCGACTGAGCAAACTCTATGATCTGGACGCCCTCAGCGGCAAGGTTATAGCCGCAGATGTTAGCGATTTCATTAAATAGCCAAACTTCGGTCTCTCCCTCTACTAACAGCCAGCAGCGAGCAAAGAGCGCACCTGAGCGATGAAAACGGATATGAAAACCAATCCGCCTTAGTTCATCTTGGGTTAGGCGTGTGTCTTTGAGGTAGCGAGCGACAGTACGATCAGATTGACGCACCAAACGCCTGATGGAGTGAATAGGCACTTGCCCAAGTAGCTCGGAACTATTGGTGGTGAGGATTTTTTGCATCGGTAGGAGTTGCAACAAACTCCATGCACGAGCGAGATGAGTTGGGTGTAAACGACCTTCGGGGTCTTCGATGAGAAGCAAAGGGCGAGCACAGCGGCGAAGGTTAGTGGGTCCTTTAGCCTGTAGGTAAGCGTTGAGTAAACCTAGCATTAACAATCGGGTTTGCTTACTGTTGGACTCTAAAATGGTTTGAGAGAGCGTCTTATCACTGGGACTACTGTGGAATAATCCGTCGCGCGGCTTCCTAGGGTTACGATTGCCATTGTGTTTAAAAGAGAAGTAGTGCTCAACCAAGTCATTCATGGTATTGAGACTACTTTTTATCTCACCTTTATTGACATGACCGGGGACCGCAAGCAGTCGACGATAGGTATTGTGTATGCGCTTCTCTGCTCTCGTATTCGTATCGTTGCCATTATTGACTCGGCTATACCGCCGCGCATCTCTTAACCGTATGACTGGATGCAGGGACATCAGCTCCTGCGCTAGTTTTTCGCTGTGATGAAGGGGCAGAGCCTCCCCTTGCGCGTCTAAAAAGGCGTAACGTGTCGTAATGTCGTAGCCGTCTCGACTTGCGCTTATGCGATAGTAAATTCGGTTTTTGTCGTCACTGTCTTTCACCCACACAGGTTTGATTTTACGATAGCGACCTGCCCGTGTTTCAACATCATCGTTGGCGATAAAAGAGAGTACGATTTGCAGGTGCTGGGTTTGAGGGTGTGCAATGGCGTAATCAACGTGAAAATCCACCATTTCAAATTGGTATAACTCGCCAGAGGCGGGCAATGCGATAGAGAGCGCATCAAGGAGTGAAGACTTACCCCAAGTATTCTCACCAATCAGAGTGGTGAGCTCATCGAACTGCAGTGATAGGCGTTTGATACCACGAAACCCTGACACCTCTATTCGGTCTAGCTGCATATCGCCTCCTTAGTGATAAACAGCATTACTAAACTGAGTATAGCTTAGTGGTTATTTATGTCTCACGTATCTCTCACAAAAACAGAGGCTTATAATTGTTCGATTAAATTAGTGAAAACAGTTAATGAATTTGTCATCTGGAATGCGATAGGATAGCGCCGAGTATAAAGAAGAGAAACGTCTATGAGCGAAAAACGCCATAAGCCCGTTAGAATGACGGTTGCACATATTAACGACACCCATTCCTATTTTGAACCGACCTCGCTACAGCTTCACCTAAATCATATTGAGCCACCTATCGAGCCCTATGTTAGCGCAGGAGGTTTTGCTCGCATTGCAACGAGAACAGAGCAACTGAGAGAGCAGGCAAAACAAGATGAGCGTGGCTTTTTATTTTTGCATGCAGGTGACTGCTTTCAAGGCACTCTGTATTTTTCGTTGTTTAAAGGTCGAGCGAATGCCGACATGCTTAATGCGATAAAGCTAGATGCTATGACTTTGGGTAATCATGAACTGGATCTTGGTAATGATCCGGTTTCAGATTTTATTAATCGCATTCATTTTCCTTTGCTTTGCGGCAACTGGGACTTGTCACAAGAGAGAAAGACCAAACCGAAACGCATTGGCAGCAAGTCTGGGGTATATAGCTATGACCCTATGGAAAACTGTGCGTCATGGATTACCAAAATAATCGACGGGAAACCCGTTGCGATCTTTGGCTTGTCCATAGATAAGATGGCTGACATAGCTAACCCTGATCCTGATACACCATTTTTACCTGCTCTAGAAGTAGCGAAAAACACCGTCAAAGCAATCCAACGAGCTGGCATCAATAAGATCATTCTGCTGAGTCACCTAGGCTATGAACAAGACAAATGGTTGGCGGAAGAAGTTGAAGGCATTGGCTTGATTATTGGTGGGCACAGCCATCGACTACAGGGAGACTTCTCTGCGCTCGGATTTGAAAAAGACGAAGCGTATGGTCAGTACATATCAGGTACCTACGTCGTTCAAGCCGGCTATCACTCATTGTCCATGGGCCACTGCCATATTGAGTTTGACGAGCAAGGAAAGGTCGTTAAGTTTGAAGGTCAGAATGAGCTGCTGTTTGGTCGTCGTGTTTTTCTAGACGCCAGTTTGAGTGAGCCGAAAAATGATCTGCAGTATCAACAAGCGTGTGACTGGATTAAGTCACAGAGCAACGTTGTTATCTGTAAAAAGGACCCGAAAGTTCAGGCTGTGCTGCGTGAAAAATATATGCCACGGGTCAAGGCACTTTCTGAGCAGGTGGTGGCGGTTTTGAACCAGCCTCTACGCCATGTTCGTTTGCCTGATGAAGAAGGAGGAAGTGAGCTTGCGCCCATGGTGGCCGAGTCGTTTCTGTTTATGATGCGCCGCCTAGGTCATGATGTTCAATTTGCGATGCACAATGCCGGTGGTGTACGTAGCTCACTGCATGCGGGAAGTGTTTCCGTTGCCGACATTTCCGGAAAACTTTTGCCTTTTGCCGTTCCCATTGGCGTGTATCGTATTAATGGTCTTGCGCTTGCCGCCTGTATTGAGGGGGCAATAGACAATGCGACCAATAATGGTGTTGAAGGCACGGGCTCGGGTTCTTACCCTTACACGAGCCGACTGCGCTTTGAATACACGGCCACAGCAGAGAAGGGCCAACGAGTCACCCATCTGGAGATAAGAGATGATCATGGTGTTTGGCAACCTGTTGAAGAGAATAGGATTTATACTGGGACTTCTTCGGCATATACCATGAAAGGCAAAGAGGGTTACGATGCAATTTTAGAGCAAGAACCGGGCTCTATTGTGACTACTGTATCGATGGCTGAGTGTTTTGCAGAGTATTTGCAAGAAGGGTACTCAGCTGACTTATCAGTACGTTGTCAGCCTTGATTTGAGATACTGCTAAATTAAAAAAATCTGGCACACACATTGCTTATTCACTGTTTGAAGCAAACGATAGACGTTTCTTTCAACAATTTATCCGTTTTATAAGGGGATAAGCTATGTGGCGCAAGGATTGGATTGATGCTGCGATGGTAATGGTGTGGATCGGCGTATGGGCTGCCCTGGTTTACTTGATGCCATTTACCCTATAAGTTTTGAGCCTAAGAGAGCCGCGGTAAGCCATTACCGCGGCTTTTTCTTTATGGGGTCTTTTTGACAACCATTGCTGCACTTTTCGCCATTTAATTGGGGTTTGTGTGGTGAACACAATCAGTTGCAGTATGATGGTGTTAGTTGGCTTAATTATCGAAAAATCATCATGAAATTTATCCATACCTCAGATTGGCACCTTGGTCGCCAGTTTCACAATGTGTCGTTGCTCGATGACCAAAAAGCGGTATTGAGTGACTTTATACAGTACCTAAAAGCAAACCCAGTTGATGCAGTAGTTATTGCTGGTGATATCTATGACCGCTCGGTTCCCCCGACTTCAGCAATCACCTTGATGACCCAAACGCTCGACAAAATATGTCACGATCTAGCGACTCCTGTGATTGTGATTCCGGGTAATCATGATGGTGCTCAGCGCCTAGGGTTTGCGGCTCAACAAATGAAAGAGTCTGGCCTGCACATCATTAGTGATTTTGATGTCATGATGAAACCTGTGATTATCCACACAGAAACTGCTGGAGAGGTGGCTTTCTACGGTATGCCATACAATGATCCCGAACAGGTGCGTCACCACTATCAGCAGCCGATATCAAGCCATGATGAGGCGCATCAATGGCTGTGTGAGCAGATTCTTTCAGCTGCGAATACCACACAGAAAAATGTGCTCATAAGCCACTGCTTTGTTGATGGCGCAATGGAGTCAGATTCCGAGAGACCACTCTCTATTGGTGGTTCTGATAGAGTGAATAGCGAGCACTTTAAGGCGTTTGATTATGTTGCGTTGGGGCATCTGCATCAGCCGCAGAAAAAGGGCGCAGAGCATATTCGTTATAGTGGCTCTTTGATGAAATACAGCTTCTCAGAGCAACACCAGAAGAAAGGCATGACGCTGGTGGAGTTAGATGAGCAGGGCTTTAAAAGTGCGACGCATATCGACTTTACCGCGCCCCATCAAATGCGCATTATCGAGGGAGAGCTTGAGCAATTGCTTGAAGTAGGGAAAACAGATCCACATGCTGACGATTACCTTCTTGTTCGCTTGATGGACCAACACGCCATTCTAGATCCAATGGATAAGCTTCGAGCGGTATACCCGAATGTTCTTCATTTGGAAAAGCCGGGGATGCTGATGGGTATCGAACAAGAAGTTGGTCGAGCAAAGCTTGCACGAGGTGAGTTGGATATGTTTAAAGATTTCTTCAATGAAGTGCAGAAAACAGGGTTAACTGAAGCACAAGATCAAGCCATTCAGTCCGTTATCGAACAAATCAACAAATCAAAAGGGCAAGTAGAATGAAGCCCATAAAACTGACGTTTCAGGCGTTTGGCCCGTTTGCCGACAAGCAAGAGGTTGACTTTGATAAGTTGGGACATGCTCCTCTGTTTTTGATAAACGGCCCAACGGGCGCAGGTAAAAGCACGCTGTTGGATGCGATCTGTTTCGCGCTTTATGGTGAGACCACCGGCAGTGAGCGTACAGGCGACCAGATGCGCTGTGACCAAGCTGATGCCAAGCAACTGACCTTTGTCGATTTTACTTTTTCTTTGGGTGGTCATGTTTATCGTATTGAACGCAGCCCAGAGCAGCAGGTGCCTAAGCAACGTGGTGAAGGTACAACGAAAAAAACACATAGTGCAGTTTTTTACCAACTAGAAGGCGAAACAGAGTCGCTGATAGCTAATCGTCCTAATCCTGTAGCGAAAGAGGTCGTTGAGCGTATCGGCCTTGATGTTAAGCAGTTTCGACAAGTGATGGTGATTCCACAGGGTCGATTCAGAGAGTTACTCACCGCCAATTCAAAAGAGCGTGAACAGATCTTTGGCCAGTTATTTTCAACACACATCTATCGAGATATTGAACGTGTTCTGTTTGAACAAGCCGCTGATATCAGGAAACAGAAAGATCAGTTCGATAACCAAATCAAAGGCGTTCTAGAGCTGGCAGAAGTGGAGACGGAAGCTGACTTGGCTTCGGTAATTGAGCAAAAAGAGTCTCAAGTCACTGAAGCAGCAAAAAGGCTTGAGAGTGCTAAGCTGGCCCAGAATGTTGTGACGCAAAAATGGCAGCAAGCCAATGAGCTAGTCGATAAGTTCAAAGCGCTTGAGGCACTTAGACATGAACAACAGCAGCTTGGTGCGCAGCAACAAGACGTTGACAATAAACGAACTCAGTTGAAGCGAGCACGACTTGCTACCGCTCTGTCTGCCACTTATCAAGCCAAGAATACCAGTCAACAAACGCTGACTCACTCTGTTGAGAGGTGCGCGCAAGCAGAGCAAGCACTGAATACCGCAGCTCAAGAACAGTCGCGCTGCTTAACACAACTTCAGCAAGCGAAGCGGGAATCGGAGCTGCTTCCTGAGTTGGACAAACGTGTCTATCAATTGCAGGCACAAATTGAGCGGCTCAAGCAGTATCAAACTCTCCACACCACCTGGATGGCAGCGGATAAAACTCTGACAACGGTTGAACAAATAACGCAAGCGCTGATGAATCAACAGTTGCTGGCTCAGGATGCGTTAAAGCAAGCGCAACTCAATCAAGACAGGGCAAAGCAAGCTCATCTTGAGTTGCCTCTAAAAGAGCAAACAGAGAAGGCGATTGCCAAGCAGTTAAGTGTGTTGCAAGAGGTAGAAACAACGTGTAGAGCGAGTGAGCAAGGACAGCAGTTACTCGCGAGTGCCAATGAGCAACTAAGTCAACATCAAGCGCGGTTTAATCAAGCGAAGACCTTTGCCGACCAACAGGAATTTCAATGGCACAGTACGCAAGCAGCACAGTTGGCTCAGTTGTTAAATGAGGGGGAGGCGTGCCCGGTATGCGGTAGTGAGTCACATCCAGCGCCAGCAATGCATCAAGGTCATCTTGTCAGTAAAACCGATGTTGACCATGCCCGCGTTGCTCAGCAACAAGCATTTAGCCAAGTAGAGCAGCAGCAAGCTCAGGTTCAGAACCACAAGGTTGAGCAGGGCAAAATAGAGAAAGCCTTAGAGGGGTGGCGTCGATTACTGAACGAAGCTCTAAGCTATGATCCGCAGAGTTTGCTTCAGGAACAAGCCCAGCTTCGTGCAGAGATAAAGGCACTACGTGCTTTCAATGTAGACGAAGCGAATCAACAATTCATGAAGGTTGAAAAGCAGTTGACCGAACTTGAGGGACAAGTAAAACAGCAAGAGAGCCAGAGGCAACAAGCCCAGCAGGAAAAAAGCAATCTTGATGGTCAACTGGCTTCGCTGAAAGAAAGTCTAGGAGAGGCGAATGATTTGGCCCACACTCGCCAATCTCTAAAGCAAACCACTCAGCGTATCCAAGTTCTCAAACAAGGTTTAGAGTCTGCGCAACAACAGCAAACCACGGCAGAGCAGAAGTTCACCATAGCCACCACCACATTGAGCGCAGAAACGAAAGCCAAGCAAGAAGCAGAGATTGCTGCCAGTAAGCAGAAGCAGCAGTGGCGAGAGGAGTTAGATAATAGCGACTTTGAGAATGAAGACACATTCTTACACGCCAACTTAAGCCGCGATCTCGTTGAACAGATTGAACAGCACATCGAATCGTTTGACAAAGCCTGCGCTAAAACCGCAGGTGCATTACAGCAGATAGACTCAGAGTTGAAAGATGTTGCTCAGCCAGATCTGTCTTTAATGACTCAAGAGAGAGAGCAAGCAAACCTGGTCTACCAGCAAGCGTTAGCGGAGCATACTCAAATCCAGAGTGTTGTGGCTAATCTTAATAAGGTCAAAGTACGGTTGGCTGAGCTGTATCTTGAGAACGAAAAGCTCGATAAAGCTTATCAAGTGTTTGGCACTTTAAGCGATGTGGCGAATGGTAAGACGGGCTCTAAAGTCAGTCTGCACCGTTTTGTGCTTGGCGTGTTGTTGGATGATGTTTTGATTCAAGCAACCCAACGTTTGCGCTTGATGAGTAAGGGGCGTTACGAGCTATTACGTAAAGAGCAGCGCGCAAAAGGCAATGTAGGCTCAGGGCTCGATCTTCTGGTTGAAGATGCCTACAGCGGTAAAACCCGAGATGTAGCCACCCTCTCTGGCGGTGAGTCGTTTATGGCAGCCCTTGCTCTAGCGTTAGGCTTATCCGATGTCGTTCAGTCTTACAGTGGAGGTATTCGTTTGGATACACTCTTCATAGACGAAGGGTTTGGTAGTTTGGACCCAGAATCACTGGATCTTGCCATTCAAACCTTGATGGAGTTGCAACAAACTGGGCGCACAATCGGTATCATCTCACACGTCTCAGAGCTCAAAGAGCAGATGAATTTGAGAATTGATGTGACACCATCAAGAACGGGAAGCCAGCTGTCGATTAGTCAATAATCGCTTAAGCAAGGTTTACTACTACAAAAAATGAGGCGCGTAATGCGCATCATTTTTTTGTTTATATTGGGAGCGGGGCGTTAATTACCACTCATTCTCTCATTCACAAATTGTGACACCTTCAATTCAGGCCAATACATAGTGAAGTAGCGAAAAATCACCCACACCACCATACAAGTGGCTATCACCAATTCCACGAAACCGAACTTATGTAGCCAGTGCCAATGAGGGTGGAAGTTGTCGAAAAAATCGGTGAGACGATACATGGCAACGGCACTGATCACAGAAGGAAAGGTGACGGCCGCGATTGAAGGCTGGAATCGCAAGCGCATTAGACGGAAATAACACAAATAGATAAACATGGTCATGGTGATGGCGATACCCGCGAGTGCACCTGTGAGAATAGGGTCAGGGTCATCAAAATTCACCAAATATGCTGCTAGCGTAAGATTGATCGGCGCAGCCATGATCGCAAGTGTCGGGCGAGCGCGTTTTGGCAGCATGCCTTCGAACATCAAACGATAAAGCACTAACGGCAACATGAAGAAGTAGATGGTGATGCAGATTTCAACTAGCGTGACCGAAAATACGTTGTAGCCGAACTGTGTGCCAGCGAGCGAGCTGCTGATCATACCGACGGGATATAAGAACCAGCTCGGCACAATGTTGGACATTTTGAAGTTGCGTAGCTGCAGCGCAAAAAACACCAACATGTTGGTCAAGTGTATTGAAATAGCAACCATCCAAATGGGGTAGGCTATCCATGGTGAGATGAGCGCCAGATAGTCACATAAGATAAGCAGTGCCATACTCATTGGTGCCATCAAACTACCGCTGATTGGATGGCGAATATCGTTAAAATATAAATGACGATGCATCACATATTTGATCAGCACTGGGCCTAGCAAAAATGCACCTAAGGCGGCGAGATACGGTTGTAGTTCCAACCCAATACTTGGTACGTAAAGCGCCCAAGCTTGACCTAGGCCGATGACCCCCAGTGCCAGTGAGGCTTGTGATGTGGGCACATTCTGAAATTGGGTGAGTCGTCTCCAGTTCAATGTCGTATCTCTAACGCGTAAGTGGGTAATAGCGCGGGAACTCAGCAAATCAGTGAGTTTGCTACACTATTATCATTAATTCGAATTTGCCGCGTATTTTAGCAAACAATGAGTTATGAGTGGAGGTGTGATCGAGTATACAGTTTGAGCTAAATCACTAAACTAAGTTTGCATTTTCGCGATTATCGACCATATTTAAAGTGTAAGGCAAATCAATCAACTTCGCATGGAGGACACGAAAGCCTTACCTACAATTTGGATGGATTCAAACATCATTTCTGCATCCTCGTTTAAAATCATGTCGCAGCTAAGTCGACACGATCCGCAAGCTCACGAATTGAGTCACGAGGGATAAGGCGCACCTAGATCGTGCGCCTTTTGTCATTCATACCTCAGTAAAATGTGCATTCAGGCGACAATTGGTCACGGATCAGACATTGTTTAAATTTTAATGATATTTTAATCACTAATGCGTGATTTTGTCGTATGTGGTGCGTTAAGCATCTGTTACACTTCGCGCGTTTAAGGACGAAAATTAGGTGATGAATGTCTTGTCGTATTTTAATCTGTGACGACTCCGCATTAGCTCGAAAACAAATGGCTCGTTCATTGCCAGCGGCATTGAACCCTGACATTATCTTCGCAGTTCATGGATTTGATGCGTTGGAGAAACTTAGTAAGCAAAACTTTGATCTCATGTTTCTTGACCTCACCATGCCTGAGTTGGATGGCTTCGGAACGCTAGCTGCGATTAAAGAGAAAGGCATAGACGTGCCTGTTGTTGTTGTTTCTGGTGATATTCAACCCAAAGCAAAGCAGCGCGTAGATGAGTTAGGCGCGAAAGCATTCATTCAAAAGCCGATTGATAAAACGCTGCTAAACGATGTACTAAAGCAAACCGTCAGTCGCCCAGCACAACCGCAATTTGTGCAGCCTAGCCCTATTGATCTGCCTATTTTGCGCCGTCGCGATATCTACATGGAAGTGGCGAACGTAGCAATTGGTCGAGCAGCTGATGCACTTGCCCGTCATTTTGATGTATTTGTTGAGCTACCACTGCCGAATGTGAATATCTTTGAGGTAAGTGAGCTACACATGGCGCTGCGTGATCTGGCCAGTAATCACCAAGTTTCGGGTGTTTGTCAGGGTTTCAGTGGCGAGGGTATCGCAGGTGAAGCCCTTGTGCTGCTAAGTGACTCAAGCGTCAGTGATCTGAAAAAACTGATGAAAGTGCCAGCAGAAAGTGAAGACCTAGAAGAGTTAGAGCTACTGATGGATGTTTCTAATATTCTTGTCGGTTCATTCCTCAATGGCCTTGGTGAGCAATCCGAAGTGCGTTTCTTCCAAAGCTCACCGGTACTGCTCGGGCAACATATCTCCATCGACTCGGTGGTTGAATCTACGTCTGGACGTTTCAACAAAACGATGACATTCGAGGTGAGTTACGGCATCGAAGGCACTTCAATCCGCTGTGATTTGCTATTTATGTTCGTCGATGAATCACTTCCATTAATTGATGCCAAGCTCGCTTACTTAATGGAGGATTTCTAATGTTGCATCTACCGGCTGAATTTGAGCAGTTTCACTGGATGGTCGATATAGTCCAAAACGTTGATATGGGGCTTATCGTGATAGATCGCGATTATAAGGTGCAAGTGTGGAATGGCTTTATGACACACCACAGTGGCCTTCAGTCGCACGACGCTATTGGCAAGTCTCTGTTTGAGTTGTTTCCAGAAATACCGGAAGAGTGGTTCAAGATTAAAACCAAACCGGTTTATGATCTCGGTTGTCGTAGCTTTATTACCTGGCAACAAAGACCTTATCTATTCCGATGCAGAAATGTGCGTCCGGTAACTCAAAGGGCAGATTTCATGTATCAGAACGTCACCTTGAACCCAATGCGAACTCCAACAGGAGAGATAAAATCTCTGTTTTTGTCGATCCAAGACGCAACAGCAGAGGCGCTGATCTCTTAAACTAATGCCATGTGAGTGCAAAAAGAGGCCTGCACATGGACAACTTCAAATACCTGTATGCGAGTCGTCAGATTAAGCTAGCAGAACAATCGATTGCTAAAGATCACGGCTTTCTGCTGTTTGACCTTATGGTTAAAGCAGGGAAGGCCGTTTTTGATCTGGCTTGTTTCCACTATCCTGATTCACATCACTGGCTGATCGTTTGCGGGAAAGGTAATAATGGTGGGGATGGCTATATTGTGGCGACTTTGGCGATAGAAGCGGGCATTAAGGTTACCCTTTTAGAAGTCGAAGGAGCAGCAGAGAGTCGGGGAGATGCCTCATTAGCAAGGCAAGGCTTTTTGTCTGTAGGTGGGGCGCCAAAGCGTCTTGATGTTGATGAGCTTTTGAGCCGAGGAACAGACTTGGAGTATGACCTGGTTATTGATGCGCTCCTGGGTACTGGCTTGCAGGGAAATTTGCGTCCATCCACTTTGGATATCATTGAGGCAGTTAACGGACTCAAGCTCCCGACTATCTGTGTTGACGTGCCGTCAGGCTTGAACAGTGATACCGGTCAGCCGATGAGTAGCGCGATGACAGCGGATCATACCGTGTGCTTTATCGGAATGAAACAAGGCTTAGTGACTGGGCGAGCGAGAGACTATGTTGGTCAGCTGCATTTAGCAAATCTATCCATTAGCGAGGAGTTACTTAAACAATATCAGATGCCAGTTGCTCGGGTTGACCTATGTGCAATGACAGCACAAATACTAGCGCCTAGAAAACCAACTGCGCATAAAGGTACAAGCGGTAGGCTTGCCGTGGTCGGTGGTGCGCAGGGAATGCTGGGCGCGGCTAGACTCGCCTCATTAGCGGGATTAAGAGTTGGCTCAGGACTGGTTCGAGCTTATGTAGAGAAGAAGTCGTTGGTTGCAATGCAATCAGCGGAACCTGAAGTCATGGCAATGCCGTGGAAAAATTTAAAACACCAGGACTGGAGCGCTAATGCACTAGTAATTGGCCCGGGGTTAGGGCAATCAAAGCAAGCGCATGAAGTCTTTCACTCTATAATAGATAGTTCAATCGATAACCTCAAAAAAACCTCAGCTTATCGTTTAGTTATTGATGCGGACGGCCTCAATATACTCGCGCAAAGTCCTATGAGAAATGATAAATGGGTACTCACACCACACCCTGGAGAGGCGGCAAGGCTGCTGGGTGTAACAGTCGCTGAAATAGAAGAGGACCGCTTTGCAGCCGTTAAATCCATACAAGTTCAATATGGTGGCGTAGTGGTATTAAAAGGTGCAGGAACGATTATTTTTGACGGTAGCGATTATTTCCTCTGTACCAGAGGAAATGCAGGAATGGCAACGGGAGGAATGGGAGATGTCCTGGCTGGCATGATCGGAAGCTACTTAGCTCAGGGATACTCAACCGTACAAGCGACGATGATCGGTGTTTTGATTCATAGCATGAGTGCAGACAACTGCGTTAAGGAGCAAGGCCAATTAGGTTTGATTGCCTCGGATCTGCTTCCTGAGATACGCAGATTAACAAATTATTTTGCAAATTCATGCATGACTTCGAGCTAAACGCGGCAATTTTGGTCGATAGAGAGTGATGGTTATGCGTAAGTTTTGGGAATATTGAGACCTTAAACATGGGGAACGTTTGCGGAAATCGTTTAGTTATCTTTTGGAAGAGTCATGTGTATAGGTTTTAACGTATTGATTTTTATAAGGTAAGAGGATTTTTGTGGGAGGGAGGTATGCAACTAAACCAAATGGTATCACAAAAAAAATGCAATTATCAGTCTTGCCGGAAATAAATCACGACCTATAATGCTGAAAACCGGAGCGTCTGCCAACGCTCCGGTTTTTTTGTGTCCGAAGAACAGTGAACTCGTCTGCCAACGAATTTACTACGCACTCTGAAAGACACATCAGTAGATGAATCAAGGAAAACACAATGCGTATCGAACAAGAACTTAAGCTCGGTTTTAAAGACGTCCTATTTCGCCCAAAGCGTTCAACGCTTAAAAGTCGCTCTCAAGTAAATTTAACCCGCGAGTTTACATTCAAGCACAGTGGTCGTCAATGGTCTGGTGTACCTGTAATTGCAGCTAACATGGATTCTGTTGGTAGTTTTGAAATGGCGACAGCGCTAGCAGAGCACGGCGTGATGACAGCAATGCACAAACACTACACTGTTGAACAGTGGGCAGAGTTTGTGAAGGGTGCGAGCAAAGAGACGCTTAACAAGGTATTCGTTTCTACTGGTACTTCAGAGCGTGATTTCGAGAAAACGAAAGACATCTTAGCGCTGAGTGAAGACTTAGAGTTTATCTGTATCGATATCGCTAATGGCTACTCAGAGCATCTCGTTGAGTTCGTACAAAAAGTACGTTCAGAGTTCCCAAACAAAACCATCTCAGCGGGTAACGTTGTGACAGGCGATATGTGTGAAGAGCTAATCCTAGCGGGTGCAGACATCGTTAAAGTAGGTATCGGCCCAGGCTCTGTGTGTACAACTCGCGTGAAAACGGGTGTTGGCTACCCACAGCTTTCTGCCATCATCGAGTGTGCAGATGCCGCTCACGGCCTAGGCGGTATGATCATTGGTGACGGTGGTTGTGCATGTGCTGGCGACGTGGCAAAAGCGTTTGGTGGCGGTGCTGATTTCGTGATGCTAGGCGGTATGCTTGCAGGTCACGAAGAGTCAGGCGGTGAAGTGATTGAGCAAGACGGTAAAATGTTCATGAAGTTCTACGGTATGTCTTCTCAATCGGCGATGGATAAGCACTCTGGTGGTGTTGCACAGTACCGCGCTGCGGAAGGTAAGACAGTACTCCTACCATACCGTGGCAGCGTTCATAACACGATTTCAGACATCCTTGGTGGTGTTCGTTCAACATGTACTTATGTTGGTGCTGCAAAGCTTAAAGAACTCACTAAGCGCACGACGTTTATCCGTGTGCAAGAGCAAGAGAACAACGTATTTGGTAAAGAGTAAGTTGCTATACAGTTTGAGATAGCTTGAACTTGAAATACGAATACTAAAAACCCCTCATTCAGTAATCTGAATGAGGGGTTTTTGTTTGGTCTTATAGTGCTTTCAAATAAGACTTCGCCGCTGTTAAGCGCAAAGTCGCACCGCCAATGATATCGATAAAGCCCAGTAGTGAGTGCGGTTTCTCGGCACTGATCCAGGCAGAGCCTGTTGCGCCAATAGGCATCATTTCCATGGTCTTTTTATCCATTTCTAAAATAACCGTTCTTCCTATTGGTGCTGCGCCTCGTTGAATGTGGCTAGAGACAGCTTGTTCACGAGGAAGTAAACCACCTTGCGCTTCGCCAGTCGCTTTTACGATGCTGTGAACGCGAGAGCGGAAGATTTGCCCCGGGTATGCATCGACATAAAACTCGCTAAACTGACCAGGCTGGATGTTATCAAAGGTTTGATCCGGTATGCGCATTTCTACAAACTTCTTAGAGGTATCCCAAAGGTGCAAGGAACCAACACGAGAGCCATCAGCAATGTAAACGTGCGTGATCATACCGTCAAACGGAGCGGTGACGGTTAAGCGAGATAGATCGAATTCTAAACTCGCATTTCGAGCTATCAAACCATCGCGTTTAGCAATGAGCACTCGCATCTCGGCTTCTAACAACTCTACCGTGTCCTGTGCTTCTTCCAGCTCCTTTACGCTGACATGCTGATCCATGCTTTCGTTACGTTTTAAGTGACGGAATGCTTGGGCAAGTTTGACTTTCTGAGCTTCGATTGTCGTGTCGATTTCGTTGAGTGCTGATTCGACTTCTGACATTGCAGCAGCAACTTTATCGTCACGCAGTGTATAGAGTACTTCTCCTTTCTCAACCTCTGCATTATGTTCCACAAACACGGTATCAATGTGTTGACCAAGAGCAGGAGAGAGTACCGCATGAGGCGCCTTGATCGTTGTCGAATTAGTCATATCAACAGGCGAAAAGAAGCGATGGCCAAAGAATAGAGCCAGCAAAAGTAATAGGCCTATAACGGTTGTAATGAAGTAGTTTTTTGCGGTTTTCTTCAATACGTTGAATTTAAAGAGTAACCAAACAATTAAGATATACGGCAGCATGACTTCTTTCATGATACTGCTCCTTTAAACCATTGTTGAACTTTGTCCCAATCGGTGACAATCGCTAATACAGCGAGTACCCAAAGGGGTTTGTAAAATAAACCTAAAATACATAGCCAAAAAATCAGTTTGGCTTGTGCTAGTCCTTTCTCTTTGGCCAAGTGTTTAGGAATAGAGTGGATATACCAAAGTTTGTTGAGAACCCAGACTGCGATTGCAATAGTGATTACCACTACAAACCACATGAAACCAGTCGATTCTAGTAGCTTATAAATGGAGGGGAGTTGGTCATAGACCAAATCAGTAGGATGAATTTTCATGTGTGTACCTCAATTAGTAAATTTCATCTGATATTTGCCACGTTGTCGTAGCTTGTTATTCACGTTAGTGGCACACCTCGCACATTAGTATTCGTATAATTAGACGAGGCGTGGTGTATAAAATTAGGCGACTCTTTGTATAGTGTCGGGGAGAAAATACCCCTCTGAGCTTTTGGCGATGACACCTTGTTGGATAAAGCTTTTTAGCTCTTTGCCAACGGTGTTGCGCGATATGCCAAGTAGCGATGCCAGGGATTGAATATTCAAAGGAACATAGCCGTTGTCGACAATGCCACTAATCAGTTTGATCACACGAAGGATCTTCATTGGGGCCGATCTCTCCATGCGAAGTAAGAACAACTCATTAAATAAACGTTGTTTCTTTGCGAGAGAATGGCTAATCACCTGAGAGAAGCTAACACTCTGTTGCAGCAATGCGCGCGCAGACTTGAAAGACATCAAAAGAACTCGGCAGTCACTTGCTGCTCTGATCTCTGTGGCCATTTCGCCACCAAGCATGAGCTGAGTGTCATTGATAATGGTGCCTGGAGTGATGAGGTTATAATAGACTCCCGCTCCGTCTTCACTGGTTGAGTGAAAACCGAGTACACCGTCGATGGGTAGAGCAATGTAATCAGCCGTATCATCCTGATAGTAAAGAAAACTTCCCTTTTTAATTACGCTGACTCTGCCATGTTGCAGAATCAATTGGGCCAGTTCATTGTCTATCCCAAGCTTCATAGATAAAGTTTGCTGGATAGTCATTACGCACTGTTCATGTAGTTGTCCGAGGAGTTGGATACTATCCACAGCGATAGGTTTGAGATAGAGGTTTGGTTTATTTGTGGTATAAGCCTTGTTTATAAAAGCCCAGAAACATAGAGCTGCCGGGCTTTTGTAGCATTGTTAGTAAGCGTAGCTTAAGCTAAGAATGTGAAGTCGGTTTTCTTTAATCGAGCCGGAGAAATTTGGTAGAACAGGAACGCCATTATCATAAGCAACGTCAGCTGTGCCCATATCACGGTACTGATATGCAAGGCCGATACGGTGGCCGTTTGAGCGCGTCATTTCTGCCCCAAGACCTAGAGACCAGTTTTGGCCAACAGCAAGTTCAGGTTGCATGTTCTCAGCTTTCATCATCTTCGAGTCAAAGCGTACGCCAGCTTGGTATGTCCAGGCATTAGCTTGATAGGCGAGTGCTGTACCAATAGTGTAGACATCTTCCATCTTGTAGCCTTCACTAAAGTCTGACCAAAACTCTGCACCCAACATTCCTTTTAATGTCATTGCATCATCAATTTTGTGTTGAATACCAAAGCTAAACTGACTTGGCCAGTAGACACTAATGTCCTCGCGTAGGCGTGCACTCGAATTACCAATAGACGCATCTAAATCTAGGAAAGTATTTGAGTGATCGACACGATGCTTGTAGTTGGCAGAGATAAACGTGCGTTCGTTGATGTCGTACATAGTTGATAGCATAAAGCTAACTTCAGTATTTCCATCTTCACCTTCAGCTTTAAGCTTTGCACCGCCAATCAGTGAACGGTCAATATCTATGGTTGTCATCATATGCTGGATAACAAAGGCACCGCCAATAGACCATTGGTCATTCAATGCATATCCAGCAGCGAGATTGATGTTGACGAATTCTTGAGATTGGCTGTCGATGAAGCCGTAGCCAGATGGACCGTTGTCATATTCCATGCCTAGGCCACCGTCTGCGTGGAGCGAGATGCCGATGACAAGGTCGTCGTGTACACGTTTGGCATATGCGAGGCTTGGAGCAAGGGCTGTCGTCGTACCTTTAGAATTTAGCTCGCCAACTAAGTTAGCGTGACCTTGATGGATGGTTTTTGCATCAACGACTTGCAAACCAAATGACCAACTAGAATCTTCTATACTGGTTAAGCCAGCCGGGTTTGTTATTACAGCGCTTGCATCTTTTCGATTTGTTGTATTACCGACCCCAGCAGATGATACGCTATCAAAGGTTGCGACTTCGTGAAGTATGATGCCACCGGCAAAAGTGTTTGTAGAGAGGAGAGCAGAGATTGCAAGAAATAAGGTGTTCTTTTTCATGATTTGTATATTGTTAGGTTAAAATCAAGCAACTTTATAGAAGTGGGAGAAAAGTGTTGCACACTGGGTGCAGAATTTTAACTAAATTAAAATTAATTAAGAGAAGCATAGAGTTAGCTTCTCTTAATTATGGTTTGACTACAGTTGGTAATTAAATTCAATACGGTGTTCACCATCATTGAATTCAGTGTTTTCTGTCCAGTTTGCGAAGTAGCGTACGTTAAAGCGAGGGGTAAATTGGTAAGAGGCTGCGAATTCGTGAGCTAAGATTGAAGACGAACCTTGGCCGAACGCGTTATTCTTGTATGTCTCTGAACCAGATAGGCTCGTCATCCACATTGGGTTGTAGTTTAGCCAAATTCTATCTGTAATATCTAGCTTACCGTAAGTACCCACAAGGGCAAAAGTGCCTGGAACAGAGTAACCACTAACGTAATCATCGGTGTTTGGGTAAACGTCATTGCCGAACGCCACGCCAGCACCAGCGAGAGGGTATAACTGAAGTGGGCCGAGTGCCGGCAGAGCTTGAATCAAACTGTAAGAAGCGCTACCAGACTCTGAGTTGAAGTCATAACTTAGGTCAAGTTGATTACCACGACCATTAGTGAGGTCAACGCCAAAACGACGGAAACGAATGCTATCCACACTGTCGTTCGCGTGGTCACGCCAACCGATGCTTTCGCCAAATACGCCCTTCAGTTCAAGGACATTCATACCCATGGTTGTTTCTTTACCGGTATCAAATGTTTGGCCAACTTTGATGTTCATACCACGGTCAGTGTAACCAGCCCCCAATTGAGTATAAACAGCCAATGGGTCCGACATGTCTTGTACTTCTTCTGATTGCTCTAAAGCAGAGGCATTAAACGCAACTAGGGATAATAGGGTTGTAGAAGCGATTAGCTTTTTCATATTTCGCCTTATTAATATCGTAAATATAGGATGGGGCGAAAGTTAGCATAAGGAAAAAGCTAAAATTGCACGACGAGTGCGAAAATTAAATCTTCAATATGCATTCCAGTAATTAAAATTTAGTTTTGAGTTGTTTTCCTTTCCTTTGCACTGTCTGTGCAAAACAAAATGAACCGTGATGTATTTTTTGCGCTCTAGATTATTTCAGTGGTTTTGATATATGAATCGGTTGATATTAGCGACGTTGCTTATACTTTCTCCTTGGGTACATTCCGAAGAAAAGCACCATGAGGACCCGACCAGAATTGTTACTAAAGTGGGCTTTGGCGTTAGCGATACGCTCACGCTGTTTGGCTCATTGGGTCTTGATGACGCGCGTATGCTTTCAGCAAGGATCAATGATGATTCCGAATGGCGTGTCGGTGGTTCATGGTTGTTCGACATCGGTATTGTCAACTTCAACTTTAGTAAGACAGATTATGACCATGGTAGTTATAAAAATAACTACAGTATTGGAACCTATGTTCCGCTTACCTATTTCAATATCGAACCCGCGGGTTGGTTACTGTTTCCGATGGCCGGCTATACATACAATGATGGTAAGCAAGCCACTGAATCCGATGATATCGACGAAGACTACGTACTGATGCGTACATCTAGTCATGGTGCTTACCTAGGTATGTTTGGTGTCCGACCAATTGAGAATAGCAGTTGGAGCATTATGTCTTTTGCGGGAGCGAGTACGGGTTCAAATAGTTACTCAAGTCACTGGTTTGGTGCCGGGGTGAGTTATAAATTTAATGATAATGCGTCGATTAATAGTTTTGCTTATCACTCGAATGATGATTTTGGAAGCGTCAACAAGGTTGGTGGTTCCTTTACCTATCAGTTTTAATCTCCGAAAGTTTTAACTGAGTCCGATAGTCCTGTTTCTCAACCTATGCGTATTGTCTCTCCACAGCATACAAGTTATTGAGTTTTTTTGGACGAAGCGCATGCCATGATGGTGTGCGCTTTTTTTTGCTTTTGTCGGCACTTATGAAACGAATAGCAATAAATTGATGACACAGGTGTTATGTTTAAATGATAACGAATAAGAAGCATGAGGGGGCAAAATGGATATGAATTTGGTTCGTACTTTTGTGACTGTATATCAGCAAAACTCTTTTACTCGAGCAGCAGATTTACTCAATATTTCACAGCCAGCGGTTAGTATGTCGATACGTCGATTAGAGTCTGAGTTAGGGGTAACTCTGTTTGTGAAAGAGGGGAGGGGCATTGCGCCAACGGCTAAAGCTGTTGAGCTTGCTGAAAAGATGCAGCAAGGCATTCAAATCATCGATAGTGCACTCAACGGAAATAGAAAGCACACTGTTTGTTGTGTCGAGGGTGTGAGTCATCTTGCCCCCCAAAGAGATGACATCATCTATAAAACGCCCCCTTTTGAGCAGCATGTTATTTTTGAACAATTGCGTTCCCAGCAAATTGATTTAGCGCTCGATACAACTACAAGGAAAGATAGTGCGTTTGCGATCGTACCCCTCAGGAAAGAGGAAATTGTTGTTATTGCGCGTGAGGGGCACCCTAGAATATCTGCTGATTTTCTAACCAGTGATGCATTTTTTGCAGAGAACCACATCGTCTACAGGGCAACGAGAGAGGGTCGACGATTTCTTGATCTATTCGCTTTAGAACCGCTAAAACCGAGGCAAGAAAGGGTTGAGGTCTACAATCAGGCATCGATGGTGTTGAATGTCTGTGATTCAGACTCGATTGGCGTTGTCTTTAAATCAATTGCACAAAAGTGGGCAAAGAGACTTGGACTAAATGTTTATGAGACGCCTTTTGCATGCAGCCCTGTACCTATACAGATGATTTATCATAAGCGGATGGAAAATGATGAGGCCCACAAGAGACTTCGAGAGCTGATAAGAGCAGAGATGTCTGATAAGGCATAACTCTGATTTATGTTTCCAATAAGGTGGTGAGATTGTTCCCACTGACATTCTGGTTTCAAATAGCGCCATCCTGTTTCAAGTCTGAATGAGAATTGGAAAATATGAAAAACTTAATCAAAAAAGCAACGGTAACGGCAATGATTGCGGGAAGCGCTCTTACAGCTCTCCCTACACTCGCTGCTGCCAAAACACCAGCTCCAGAGTACACTGCTCGTGAACAGATCGAATACAACTACGCCTATGCATTAGGTGTGCAAGCGACGGTTTATGGCTGGGCTCCAGTAATGATGGATGTAGCTCTTGATCTACAAACCAACGTCGCTGCTCCAACAGATAACGGTCAAGCACCTCTGAACCAACTAGGCCCAATTACACGCCTTTGGGACTACCGTGACCGCTCTTACACAACACCAAATAACGACACACTGTACCTACAAATGTGGGGTGACCTTGAAGATCAGCCGATCGTTCTAACAGTCCCTGAAGTCGCTGACAACCGCTACTGGATGGCACAAATTGTCGACATGTATACTGAATCAGTTGTGGACCTAAGTAACGCGACAGTTGGTAATGATGGTGGCGACTTTATCCTAGCGAAAAAAGGTTATGAGGGTGAACTGCCTGAAGGTTTACCAGTGTTCTACTCAAACACTCGTTATATTTGGATGGCTGGTCGCCTAGGGGTTAAGAACTCTGATGATGAAGTCATTGCGCGTGAACTACAGAGCCAGTTCCGCCTGACAATGCTTGAGGATTACCCAAATACTCAGCCGCAACCACAACCTCTAACAGCGGAAGGTGCTCCAACCGTTAACTTCCCACAAGGTCTAGCGTGGTTTGATAAGCTAGATAAAGTGTTAGCTGAAAACCCACTAGCATCAGACAAAGAGTTGGTTGATTCATTCGCGTTTATCGGTATCAATAATGGTGGTACTGAGGGTTTGAGTGACGTGCGTAAAGCTGCACTTAATAAGGCGTTTGGCGACGGCTTTGCTATCGTACGTGATGCGGCAATACACACAGGTGTACCAGTTAATGGCTGGAACTGGGAGTATGATGCTGGCCGCTATGGTACCGATTACCTTCTGCGCGCTGCAGTAAACATGAACTCTATCGGCCTTAACTCTCCAGAACGTGCAATGTACCCGAAACGTTACGTTGATAATCAAGGTGAAATGCTAACGGGTGAACATAGCTACGAAGTGACGTTCCCAGCAGACATGGCGATCAATGAAGATCTTGGTGGTTTCTGGACAGTGACCATGTATGACGCAGAAGATCGCTTCATGGTAGAAAACGAGATTGACCGTTTTAAGGTAGGCTCTTTGAGCGAGCATGCAATCTACAACGAAGATGGTTCACTGACGGTTTATATCTCAAGTGAGAAGCCAGCAGAAGAAAAGCGTTTAGCTAACTGGCTACCTGCACCTAAAGATGGTTTCATGCTGCAGGTACGTATGTACGAACCGAAGCCAGAAGTCTATCAAGGTGACTTCGAGCTGCCAGAGATGTACAAAGTCTCAAAATAAGCATTCGCACTAATTGATTTATGCCCCACAAGGAGTCCGTCCTGTGGGGCTTTTTTATTTGTCCTAAAACGTGCCCCTGCATAGTTGGCTAACTTAGGTATATAATGTCATTTTTGGTCAATCAGATAGTTTTATGTCAGATGAAAAACTTGCACTTGAATGGATGCGACAGCAAGCGCAAAAAATCGATCCTTATGTTGTAGACCCGACCTTTGATGAGTGTGTTGAGTTGCTCACTCCCGCGTTTAAAAAGGGGAAGAGTGTCGCTCAGTTGAGGTCGATGTTGGCGGATGCTGACCGCCGTGCTGGTGCCGCTGAACGCAAACACGCTGCACTGAAATATGCCAAAGAAAAGAGCCCGCAAGCGGGGCAGGTCATGCGCTTGCAAGGAACACTTAAGCGAGTGGAGCTGGCGTTAAAATTAGCGACAGGCGATACCAACATGTCGATTTCGCAGTTCTGCGCTGAATATGATGTGAGTAAGCGAGATGGGAATACGGCATGGCACGACATTCTTGTTCAACAAGGGAAGAAAAAATAGAGTTGTCGAATTTGACACTTCTACCTCCAAGCACGGAAGTCAATCGGAGACACATACAATAAAGCCGCAGTGGGAAAACTGCGGCTTTATGACATCGGTTAGATAAAATTAGCTTTTGAGTATACGACGATTCTTGAGCATTCGATGTGCTTCTCGCTTGATACACTCAAGCAGAGGGTGGTCACCCATTTCCGCTCGCCATATAAACGAGATAGCGCGATCCATCTTTAACTCAGGCACGTTCAGTGCGACCAATTCACCTCGTTCGATGCTTGGTGCTACATCAAGATATGGCAAGCACGTTAAGTACTTTCCGTTTGCCACCAAAGAGCGAATGGCAGGAACGTGGGAGTATTCGCGCCACACATCCAGGTCAGGAATGAGAGGCACCATCGCACTTTCAAAAATTTCTCGAGTACCAGCACCACCTTCACGGAGTACCCATTGAGCATGCTCTAACTGAGCTAGACTCACACGATCATTCTTTGCGTAGGGGTGATGTGAGGCACTCACCACGACGAGATGGTCTCTGCACCACTCTTCTTGATGGGTGCGGTTGTCATCACAACGGCCTTCAATAATACCCAAATCGTATTTGTAGTTAAGAACACCTTCAATCACGCCTTTACTGCTGCGCACGTCTAAACCCATGCGGATCTCTGGAAAGTCATTATCAATAATACTGATAAGCTCTGGAACCAGGTGTTCTGCTGGTGTTTGACTCGCACCTATCTTGATATTGCCACTAAACAGATGCTGGTCGTAAAATCCGATCTCAATCTGCTCGGCATCTTGTAAGAGACGCTTAGCCCTTGGGCGCAACCAGTTTCCCCAGTGGCTCAGGCGCATGTCTTTACCTTGACGAATGAACAGATCTCTTCCTAGAAGCTTTTCTAATTGACTCAGCGACATGCTTGCTGCCGATTGAGTCACTGCTAAACGCTCAGCAGCCTGGCTGACACTACCCAGCTCAGCAACTGCATCAAATACCGCTAATTGTTTTAACGAGTAACGCACTTGTGCTCCTTCTAATACTCAATGGCGAAATGCCAATGAGTCGCCGAATTTCAGCGAGTTGGTCTGACTATGTATTGCGCGGCATTATATCAATTCTTTTGTGCCGGGTAACGTAATGATTCGCCCTGAATCCAGTGAAAATTGAAACTCTTCTAAAGCCTTAATACTTTGGTATTAGTGAATCATGTAACAACTGGTTACACTTTTTTGCATGAGTATGCGAAACCTAGCTTGAGTAAACACAATACACCTTGCCCATCAGCTGCATTAAAGAGTGTGACATAAGTCAAATTATCCGCTCCATTGCTGAAACCCTTGTATTACAAGGGTTATCAAAGTTTTTGATTGCAACCTCTCACCTGAAAAGCGCGGCGAGCCACCCGATAGGATCCAAGATATTTCATCACATGTTTAATGTGCCACTAGCGGCGTCTATTTAGCCCGGGATTTTCTGTATCAGAAAAATTGAATAATCATTTAAATAAAATCAATTTTACTAATATAATGCCGCTGGGTAACATTCTCATCGGCAGCACAAGTTAGCTGCTTTCATTTAGTTCGAAACGAATTACTACAACGGCGTTGGTTAAACTTTAGGAGATTGCTATGAGTGCTGTGCTTACCGTAAGAGATATCGTGAATCTACAAGCCCCTACATTTAGTGTGGATACTTCATTGTCATCGGCGATTGATACGCTGATTCAAAACCAAGCAAATGGTGCGCCTGTGCTAAATACACAAGGTGAACTAGTGGGCTTTTTATCTGCTCACGATGTGATGATTGAACTTTGGTGCCAAGACTACATTCCGGACAACACCGTCACGGTAGGTAGCTTGATGAAAACTGACGTCATTACTATGGATATCGAAGATCGTTTGACTGATGCGTTGGAATACCTTGCGATTGATAAAGAGCAGCTATTCCCAACGAGTGGTATGGGTTATGCGACTCAGATGACAACGCTATCTCTAGAAGAACGCGCAAAATCAATGAAGGTGAATAAGCCACAAATTCTGCCAGTACTCAATAAAGGGCAATATGTTGGTGTTGTTTCTCGCCAAGAAGTATTGAAAGCACTTCGTACGCTGTTCACTGATTCAGTGAGTCCAGTTGTAGAGACTATCGTGCCTGCAAATGTTGCGTAGTTACCCATCGAATAAGTAAACCCCTCGCAGTTGGCCCGTGATGCTTTTGTTATTAGCAAGAGGGGCTTCTGTGAGCTTAAAAACATAACTTTTTGGAGTTGTAATGGAACAAGTTTCCCATTTATTTGCATTCAATCACTTTGTGATTGCGTTAGTTGCATTGACTATTATGGTGCTGTTAGCACGTGTTATTGTTGCGGGTACTAAGTACTCATCACTGCTAGTGATCGTAGTTGCGGGTCTAGGTCTAGGTGCGCTACTAGTGAAAACGGGTATGGCTCAGCCAGGTTTAGGTGAGTTTCCAGTTATCGTCATTGTTGGCCAAACAACGGTTATCGCTCTGATCGCTTCTTTCTTTGTTGGCGGTCAAGAGATCAAGCGTCTACTTTCTAAGCAGAACCCAGATGACACAGATGCTAACTATTTTGTTCCTTCAACTAAAGAAGCGTTGATGGGTACCACAAGTACGCAAATGACTTACATCATCCGTGGTTTCTTCCTTTTGGTTGGTATTCAAGCGGCAGACGTTCTGATTTCTGGTCGTGCAGATAGCGCGCTACTGGGTGAATCTTACCTACTGTTTGCATACGTTTGTTTGGCAATCGGCTTCATGCTCATTGATAGCAAAGCGAAACTATCAAACAAAGCACAATACATTCGTAAGGGTGTAGCAGAAGTACTCGCTATCATTGTGGTACTAAACCTATCACTAATGATTTCAAAGGCGGTTGCACCATTTATTGGTCTGCCACAAATCTTCTTTGCGATGATTCTATCTTCTGGTCTAGGTATGCTACTTCCTAAGTGGAAACTGGGTCCAACAATGAACGCGCTCCTATTTGCTGGTATTCCATTAGTTCTTGCTGGTGGCTTCCTGGTGGGTGGTTCACACATGATCGAAGCGTTTGGTATTCCAGGTCTTCAGAGCGTTATCGTGTACGGCTTCTCTGGTCAGATCTTCTGGATGTTCGGTGGTCTAGCACTATTGATCTTTGCTGGTAAAGCAAACCACGTACGTAACCTAGCACCAGGTCTTGCTGGTGGTCTGTCTCACTCGGGTCTAACAGGTGCATGTACAGCGGGTGATTTTGGTAAGACAGCAGCATCTCGCGCTCCAATCATGATCAACGTACCATTTGCAGGTCACATCTTTGTCTTCACCATTCTTGCGGCAAGCGCTGAAGCGGGTTACCTAATGGTTCAATACACGCTTCCTCTGATTGCAGCAGGTGCAGCGTGTGTGTTTATTTCACTGAAAAATCTTAGTCGTGCAAACGGCTGTGAAGCAACAGAAGTAAAAGGTCTAATGCAGTTCTCTCTAGGCTGGCAGATCATGGCGGTATTCGGTAGCTTCACAATGCTATCTCTAGCAGGTATGTCGCTAGAGCACGCTTCAATGTCAGCGTCATCTGGTCTATCGCACTTCGGTCTATACGCGGCAGTACAAGAGGGTATGTTCGGTGCTGAAGCTGCAAGCCTAATTACGTTTACATTCGCAATGACGTTCCTAGTACACCCTCTAGTATTTGGTATGTTTGGTAAAGCGGCTGAAAACGGTGGCGTTATGGCTCAAAAAGGCGTAGCACTGCTGGCTTCTCTTGGTGCAATGGGCGTACTTTACTCAATGTTCACTATCTAACACCTAGCGCTAAATCGTTAAGACTTAGATAACTAATAAAAGCAGCTGTGGATTACCCCAGCTGCTTTTGTCTATTTAGGAGCAGGGTATTGACGCAAAGAGTGTTCACGAAGTGTTCGCGAAGTATCCGAAGTATCTGAATCAAAATCGATGTGAGTTTAGTGCGTGTCATAAAGTTTGATCAAAGTCTCTTTTCATGGTTTTTGCTAAAAAAATGCACTTAGAGCCTTGAAAAGCGATTGAAAGTCCCCATTTTTGACGTGTGTTCACTGTTTTTCTCAATCTAAAATGAAAATTGGTTGAAAACGGAGCAGTTGAATTGAAATTGTGAATATTGAGTGTTCGATACAAGGGATCGGCTCGACAGGCTAAGCTCAGGTCGTTAGAATGCTTCGTCTAATTTTATACCCTGAGACTAATCAGAGATACCTTTGGTGTTCATTCACGTGAAGATATCACTCATTAGTCCGGTACGCGGTTGATTCAACCGAGTATCGATACTCAATTTAAAGAAGCGCTCTAAGAGTGCTAAACAAGGATGCAGTCACGCTCGCTTTCAGAGTTGGTGTGGCTCATATGCTCAAACATATTTGAGCCATTTTTGAGGTTTATAAACAATGCAAGTTACTGTTGAAACTCTAGAAGGCCTACAGCGCCGTCTTAACATTACTGTTCCTGCGTCTAACATTGAAGATGCGGTAACAGCTGAACTACGCAACATCGCGAAAAACCGTCGCTTTGATGGTTTCCGTAAAGGTAAAGTACCAATGAAGATGGTTGCTAAGATGTACGGTAAAGCGGTACGTCAAGACGTTCTAGGCGAAGTAATGCAGCGTCACTTCATCGAAGCGATCGTTAAAGAGAAGATCAACCCAGCTGGCGCTCCAACTTTTGAACCAGTTGAAAATGCTGAAGGTCAAGACCTAGTATTCAACGCAACGTTCGAAGTTTACCCAGAAATCGAACTTGCTGGTCTAGATGCAATCGCTGTTGAGAAGCCAGTTGCTGAAGTTAAAGACGCAGATGTTGAAGAGATGATCGAAACTCTACGTAAGCAACAAGCGACTTGGGCTGAAGTTGAAGGCGTTGCTGAAGAAGGCACTCGTGCAACTATCGACTTCGTTGGTTCAATCGACGGTGAAGAGTTCGAAGGCGGAAAAGCTGAGAACTTCCCACTAGAGATGGGTGCTGGTCGCATGATCCCTGGTTTTGAAGACGGCATTACTGGCAAGACTGCTGGTATGGAATTCGAAATCGACGTGACTTTCCCAGAAGATTACCACGCAGAGAACCTAAAAGGTAAAGCAGCTAAGTTCGCGATCAAGCTAAACAAAGTTGAAGCGCGTGAGCTTCCAGAAATCAACGACGAGTTCGTATCTAAGTTCGGTGTTGCTGAAGGCGGTGTTGACGCACTTAAAGCTGAAGTACGCAAGAACATGGAGCGTGAGCTTAAGCAAGCGGTTAAGAACCGTATCAAAGAGCAAGCTATCGATGGTCTAGTTAACGCTAACGACATCGACGTTCCTGCTGCACTTATCGATCAAGAAATCGGTACTCTACGTCAGCAAGCGGCTCAACGTTTCGGCGGTAACCCAGAAGCTGCAGAACAGCTTCCACGTGAACTTTTCGAAGAGCAAGCTAAGCGTCGTGTAGCCGTTGGCCTACTACTTGGTGAAGTGATCAAGTCTGAAGAGCTAAAAGCGGATGACGAGAAAGTGAAAGCGCTAATCGAAGAGATGGCAACTGCTTACGAAGATCCATCAGAAGTGATTGCTTACTACGAGCAAAACGAGCAAATGATGAATAACATGCGTAACGTTGCTCTAGAAGAGCAAGCTATCGACGCGATCATCGCTAAAGCGCAAGTAACTGAGAAAGAAGTTGGCTTCAACGAGCTAATGAACCAGCAACCTGCTGCTTAATAGGCAGAAACGAAGCTAATTGGTTGACTAACCATTAACTCACTGCTAACAATGGTCCGTGTGATAATTTATCATCCGGGCCATTTATTTTAGGGATATAAGACTATGAGCTACCAAGAAAAAAATGCAATGTCGCCAATTCTTGACGCGCTAGTACCAATGGTAGTAGAGCAGACATCTCGCGGCGAACGTTCTTATGACATCTACTCACGTTTGTTGAAAGAGCGTATAATTTTCTTAACGGGTCAAGTGGAAGACCAAATGGCGAACCTCGTCGTGGCTCAACTGCTTTTCCTTGAGTCTGAAAACCCAGATAAGGATATTTTCCTTTACATCAACTCACCCGGTGGCAGCGTAACAGCAGGCATGTCTATTTATGACACGATGCAGTTTATCAAGCCTAATGTGAGTACTGTATGTATGGGGCAAGCGTGCTCAATGGGTGCGTTCCTACTGGCTGGTGGTGCACCGGGTAAACGCCATGTACTGCCAAATTCTCGTGTGATGATTCACCAACCACTGGGTGGTTTCCAAGGTCAGGCATCTGACATCCAGATTCATGCACAAGAAATTTTGACTATCAAGCAAAAGCTCAACAAGCTACTTGCTGAGCATACAGGTCAGCCACTTGAAATTATTGAGCGTGATACTGATCGCGATAACTTCATGTCAGCAGAGCAAGCGGTTGAATACGGACTTGTTGATGCAGTGTTGACACACCGCGGTGAATAATCGTAAATAACGGGTGTATCCATGCATTCACTCGGTGTTGCTGCGAGCAATGTCGGGTGATATGTAGTAAACTCGTTACGAAAGGAATAAAGGCTAAGAGGTTAGCGAATGACAGATAAAAGCAAAGATTCAGGTAACAGCAAGTTACTTTACTGCTCTTTCTGTGGCAAAAGCCAACACGAAGTTCGCAAGCTAATCGCAGGCCCTTCGGTTTATATTTGTGACGAATGTGTCGACCTATGTAACGACATCATTCGCGAAGAAATCAAAGATGTTCTTCCAAAGCAAGAGTCAGAAGCGTTACCGACGCCGAAAGCGATTCGTGATCACTTGGATGATTACGTGATCGGTCAAGACTATGCGAAAAAAGTATTGGCGGTAGCGGTATACAACCACTACAAACGTCTACGTAATGGCGACACAACCAAAGAGGGTGTCGAACTTGGTAAGAGTAATATCTTGCTGATTGGTCCAACAGGTAGTGGTAAAACGCTACTAGCAGAGACGCTAGCGCGCTTCTTGGATGTTCCATTTACTATGGCGGATGCGACAACACTTACCGAAGCGGGCTACGTTGGTGAAGATGTAGAAAATATCATTCAAAAGCTACTGCAAAAATGTGACTATGACGTTGCTAAAGCAGAGCGTGGTATTGTTTACATTGACGAAATTGACAAGATTTCTCGCAAGGCTGAGAACCCATCGATCACTCGTGATGTTTCGGGTGAGGGTGTTCAGCAGGCACTATTGAAACTGATTGAAGGTACTGTTGCTTCAGTTCCACCTCAAGGTGGTCGTAAGCATCCACAACAAGAGTTCTTGCAAGTTGATACTTCTAAGATCTTATTCATTTGTGGTGGTGCATTCGCTGGTCTTGATAAAGTGATTGAGCAGCGTGTAGCGACAGGCACAGGCATCGGTTTTGGTGCAGAGGTTCGTTCTAAGGACGAATCTAAGTCTCTGAGCGACTTGTTTATGCAAGTAGAGCCAGAAGACTTGGTGAAGTATGGTTTGATCCCTGAGTTCATCGGTCGTCTACCAGTGACGACAACGTTGACAGAGCTTGACCAAGACGCATTGATTCAAATTCTTTGTGAACCAAAGAATGCTCTAACTAAGCAGTACGCCGCGTTGTTTGAGCTGGAAGATGCTGAGCTTGAGTTCCGTGAAGATGCATTACGTGCAATTGCGAAAAAAGCAATGGAGCGCAAAACAGGTGCTCGTGGCCTGCGTTCAATCTTGGAAGGTGTCCTTCTAGAGACAATGTACGAGCTACCGTCAGCAACGGACGTCAGCAAAGTTGTTATCGATGAGTCGGTAATTAACGGTGAATCAGAACCATTGTTAATTTACAGCAACAACGATAACCAAGCGGCTGTTGCAGAGTAATTAATGTCCATTTGTGACAAACACGAAAGAGGAAGCAATTATTGCTTCCTTTTTTTTATTCTGTCATTGAAACCAAGCGATTAGCCCCCATATACTCGAGATAAAGTAAAGCGGAAGAGAGAACTCTATGAACTTGGAACGTTCCGAGCGTATTGAAATCCCGGTATTGCCTCTGCGTGATGTGGTTGTCTATCCACACATGGTGATTCCATTGTTTGTTGGCCGAGAAAAATCGATCCAGTGCCTTGAAGCGGCAATGGACAATAACAAACAAGTATTGCTTGTGGCCCAAAAGCAGGCAGACAAAGATGAGCCAGGTATTGAAGACCTCTATGAGGTAGGTACCGTAGCGACCATCCTTCAATTGCTGAAGCTACCTGATGGTACCGTTAAGGTCCTTGTTGAAGGTCAGCAACGTGCAGAAATCGAACAGTTCAAAGAGAGCGAGTTCTTTCTTGCCGATGCACAGTTCCTATCAACGCCTGTATTGGATGAGCGCGAGCAAGAAGTGATTGTTCGCAGTGCGATCAATCAATTTGAAGGCTTTATTAAGCTGAACAAAAAGATCCCACCAGAGGTTTTAACCTCTCTGTCGGGTATTGATGAGGCAGCACGTCTAGCTGATACCATTGCTGCGCATATGCCGCTTAAGCTGGCAGACAAGCAAGAGGTTTTAGAACTTCTTGACGTCACAGAGCGCTTAGAATTTCTAATGAGCCAGATGGAGTCAGAAATTGACATCCTTCAGGTAGAGAAGCGCATCCGTGGCCGTGTCAAAAAGCAGATGGAAAAATCTCAGCGCGAGTACTACCTGAATGAGCAAATGAAGGCGATTCAGAAAGAGCTGGGTGAAACTGAAGACGGTGTTGATGAGTTTGAAGCGCTAAAGCAGAAGATTGAAGAATCTAAAATGCCTCAAGAGGCAAAAGAGAAGACGGAACAAGAGCTACAGAAGCTTAAAATGATGTCTCCTATGTCTGCGGAAGCAACGGTCGTTCGCAGTTACATCGACTGGATGGTCGGTGTGCCTTGGGCGAAACGCTCTAAGGTGAAAAAGAACCTAGCAAAAGCGGAAGAGATTCTAAACGAGGATCACTACGGTCTAGAACGTGTGAAAGAGCGCATTCTCGAGTATTTAGCAGTACAGAACCGTATCAACAAGCTAAAAGGTCCAATCCTGTGTTTGGTCGGGCCTCCTGGTGTTGGTAAAACTTCGCTGGGTCGCTCAATTGCAGCTGCAACTGGACGTAAATACACACGTATGGCTCTTGGTGGGGTTCGTGACGAAGCGGAAATCCGTGGTCACCGCCGTACTTATATCGGCTCATTGCCGGGCAAGCTGATCCAAAAAATGTCGAAAGTAGGGGTTAAAAATCCACTGTTCCTTTTGGATGAGATCGACAAGATGTCTTCTGATATGCGTGGTGATCCGTCATCAGCATTACTGGAGGTTCTAGATCCAGAGCAGAACAATGCGTTTAACGACCACTACTTAGAAGTCGATTATGATCTCTCTGACGTAATGTTTGTCGCGACGTCCAACTCGATGGATATTCCTGGGCCCCTACTTGACCGTATGGAAGTCATTCGCCTTTCAGGCTACACGGAAGATGAAAAGCTGAACATCGCGAAACGTCACCTTGTTGAAAAGCAAGTTAAGCGTAACGGTCTGAAGCCAAACGAAATCACGATTGAAGACTCTGCGATCATCGGCATTATTCGTTACTACACGCGTGAAGCTGGCGTACGTAGCCTAGAGCGTGAGATTTCGAAGATCTGTCGTAAAGCAGTGAAGAATATCCTGCTTGATGCAAGCCTGAAATCAGTGACGGTGACAATGGATAACTTGAAAGAGTATCTAGGTGTGCAGCGTCATGACTTTGGTAAAGCGGATGACAGCAACCGTATTGGTCAAGTGACGGGTCTTGCATGGACTCAAGTTGGTGGTGATCTACTGACAATTGAGACTGAAGCAATGCCTGGCAAAGGCAAGCTAACGCAAACCGGTTCGCTTGGTGATGTGATGAAGGAGTCTATCCAAGCGGCAATGACGGTAGTGCGTTCACGTGCAGAGAAACTGGGTATCAACTCTGATTTCTATGAAAAACGTGATATTCACGTTCACGTACCAGAAGGCGCAACACCGAAGGATGGTCCAAGTGCGGGTATCGCAATGTGTACAGCCCTGGTATCGAGCTTAACTGGCAACCCTGTTAAAGCGGAAGTCGGTATGACGGGTGAAATTACGCTTCGCGGTGAGGTACTTCCTATCGGCGGTTTGAAAGAGAAACTGCTTGCGGCTCACCGGGGTGGTATCAAAACAGTCCTGATTCCGAAGGATAATGAGCGTGACTTGGAAGAGATTCCAGATAACGTGATTGCTGATTTGAAGGTGATCCCGGTTCAGTGGATTGATGAAGTTTTGAACGTCGCACTAGAAAACTCACCAAGTGGTGTCGAATTTGTCGCTAAAAAATAGTGATATACAGCAAAAATAAGTAAAAGATTGCGCTGATAGGTCGAAAAAGGCTTGTCAGCGTTTTTTTTGGGCGCTAACGTTACCAACTATGGCTGAGCCTTTGTGCTGCAAGGGGTTGGCTAATTTTTAACAATAATTATTGGAACGAAAACCTACCTCACGGATTGTCAGGGTAGACCAAAGGGGAAACACAGTGAATAAAACACAACTAGTAGAAAAAATTGCAGATAACGCAGACATTTCAAAAGCATCAGCTGGTCGCGCACTAGACGCATTTATCGAAGCTGTAGGCGATACACTTCAGTCTGGTGACCAAGTAGCACTTGTTGGCTTCGGTACTTTCAGCGTGCGCACTCGTGCAGCTCGTACAGGCCGTAACCCAAAAACGGGTGAAGAGATTCAAATCGCAGAAGCTAAAGTACCAGCTTTCAAAGCAGGTAAAGCGCTTAAAGACGCTTGTAACTAATTTTAGCTAGACACCGGTCTAAGCTAGATTTGTTGCGATAAATCTTGTTGCTTTGTGAAACCAAACGTCACATCTTTTTTGCCGCAACAAGTGAACGATTCTAAATAATGCGCATCATACTGATGCGCATTTCTTTTTCTGTTATCATCGCGCACAAGATTATATTTTTTGAAGTGAGACTTCGGAGCTTTTCAACATGATGGATCGATTACGCGAAGGCGTGAACAGCCTAGCGGTTAAAATTATCCTCGGGATGATTATCCTTTCTTTTATTTTCGCAGGTGTCGGTAGCTACCTTGTCGGTGGTGGTGTGAACACAGCAGCGACAGTGGGTAACGCTGAAATCAGCCGTGGTGAGTTTGAACAAGCTTATCAAAATGAGCGTAACCGCATGCAATCTCAATTGGGCGATTACTTCTCTGCAATGCTGGGTGACCCAGCTTACGTTGCTTCTTTCCGTCAATCCGTGCTAGACCGCATGGTGAATGATGTTCTCCTTGAACAGCATGCTGAAAAGATTGGCCTACGTGTAAGTGATGATCAGGTTCGTCAGCTAATTCTTGAGATGCCTCAGTTCCAAAGCAATGGTCAGTTTGATTCGGAAATCTATCAAGCGGCACTGCGTCGCGCAGGTTTCAGCCCAGATAGCTTTGCTGAATATCTGCGACGTGATTTAGTTCGCAATCAACTTCTTTCTGCCGTTCAAGGCAGTGAGTTCTCTTTAGAAGGTGAAGTCGAACTGCAAACAACGCTTGTTGGCCAAACGCGCGAAATCCGTAAAGTTACCCTTTCGCTAGAGGATTTTGCTCAAAATGTTGCGCTAACTGAAGAAGAAATTACAGACTACTACCAGCAAAATGCTGAGCGCTACACGCGTCCAGAGCAGGTAGTGGTGTCTTACCTTGAGCTAGATGCGCAAGCCATGCGTGATTCTATCGAAGTGACAGAGCAAGATATTGCAGATTACTACGAGCAGAACATCGACAAGTACTCTTCAGAGGAGCAGCGCAGCATCAGCCATATCTTGGTGCAAGATGAAGCTGCAGCAGAAGAGATCCTTTCAGAGTTGAACGCAGGCGCTGATTTTGCTGCTCTAGCAGAAGAAAAATCAGAAGACTTTGGTAGTTCAGAAGATGGCGGCTCTCTAGGCTGGATTGAGCGTGGCGTGATGGACCCTGCATTTGAAGATGCAGCATTCGCGCTTGCATCGGTCGGTGATATGACTGAGGTTGTTCAGTCGGACTTCGGTTTCCATATCATCAAGCTTGATGAACTGAAAGATTCTGAAGCTAAACCGCTTACAGAAGTGTCTGATGAAATCAAACTAGAGCTTGTTGATCAGCAAGCGATTGATGAGTTTTACAATCTTCAAAGTGATCTTGAGCGTATCTCGTTTGAATTCCCTGATTCACTGGATGATGCTGCACAAGCGGTTGGCGTTGATGTTGTCACGACGGATTTCATTTCTCAAGCTGATGCACCTCAAGTGTTGCTGACTCCAGCTGTAATGCAAGCTATCTTGAGCCCTGAAGTGAAAGAAGATGGCCTAAACTCTGAAGTGATTGAAGTGGCGCCAGAGCACGTGATCGTGGTTCGTGTTGATGATATGCGCGATGAGATGGTGCTACCAATTGAAGAAGTGAAAGAGCAAGTTGAAGTTCAATTAGCGCGAGTTAAAGGTGAGCAAAAGGCGATTGAAGTCGCTGATTCGGTTCTTACTGCACTGGAAGCTGGTGATACATCTCTCCTTGAAGAAAATGACCTAGCGTTCGGTGAGTTAGAAACGGTTAACCGTGGTGCTCCAATTGCGAATACGGTTTTCGCAATGACTAAGCCAGAATCAGGTCAAAAGACTTATGCAAAAGCGTCTGAAATGAATGGTGATATTGCTATTGTTGAGTTATCTGAAATCAACGTCGATATGAACGCTCAAATGAGCGAGCAAGTGGCATATCAACTGGTGCAAACGAATGCTCAGCAAGACCTTCAAGGGTTGATTGAGATTCTTCGTGATGAAATCAGCATTGAGTACTTTATCAACGAGTAAACTCTGATGTGATGTGTTCCACGATGTATCGTGTAACGACTGTTTAGAAAGAATGAACTGCTTTGTAGTTCGTTCTTTTTTTATGCTTCCAATCTGGTTGGTTGGCTAGGGTGTGGCTTAGCCTGTGCTTTCTTATCACCGGAAAGGAAACAATCATGAAACGTCTATTATCAACTATAATTTGTTCACTCATTTTGATGTTAGGAGTGTCGTCTACCGCGTATGCAAAAACGGAAGCGAAGGAGTACGAAGGGATAGAAATTACCGTCAACATTAATACCGCATCGGCTGAAGAACTCGCTACTTTGCTTGATGGCGTGGGTTTGAAAAAAGCACAAGCGATTATCGACTATCGTGACGAATATGGAGTCTTTAAATCGGCAGATGAACTCACTCAAGTTAAAGGAATTGGCCCGTCGCTACTTAAGAAAAATCAAGAGCGTATTCGACTCTAACAAGTTGACCGTTTTCTTAAATTACTCTTAAAAACGACGCAATTGGATGAGCATCTGCGTCTGTTTTTGTATATAATCAGCGCCGCATTTGGGTAAGACCTTCGCTGTTAGTCTTTGATGTCACTGTTTCGAAGCGTGTGAGTGGTCACAAGAAAAAATACAATGGAGTAGACGATGTCTTCACACACACCCATAGTCACTGTTGATGGCCCAAGCGGCGCTGGTAAAGGTACATTGTGCATGCTTATCGCTGATAAGCTCGGGTACAAACTGCTTGATTCAGGCGCGATTTATCGAGTGCTTGCACTGGCTGCGATTCATCACGGTGTTGATTTAACGTCAGAAGAGGCATTGGTGCCAATTGCTACGCACCTAGATGTCCAATTTATTGCTGAAGGTGACCTGGTTAAAGTGATTCTCGAGGGCGAAAATGTCTCTGGAGAACTACGTAAAGAAGAGACAGGTATGGCAGCGTCGAAAGTCGCAGCATTGCCGAGAGTTCGTGAGGCGTTGTTACGTCGGCAGCGAGCTTTTGCGCAAGAGCCGGGTTTAGTTGCCGATGGTCGTGATATGGGAACCGTTGTTTTCCCAGAAGCCCCAGTCAAAATCTTCCTAGATGCAAGTGCCGAAGAGCGCGCGCATCGCCGCATGAAACAGTTGCAACTGAAGGGCTTAGATGTTAGATTTGACGACCTTTTGAGCGAAATCCAAGAGCGTGACGATAGAGATCGTAACCGTGCGGTTGCGCCATTGCGCCCTGCTGAGGATGCGCTAGTGCTTGATTCAACGTCGATGTCAATTGACCAAGTCGTTGGTAAAGCAATGAATTACATAGAATCTAAACTGGCTTAGTAATTTTACTGGGTCAGAATGGAGCGTTGGTTGCAAGGATGATAACCGGCGAAGTTAATAACCCCATGCGGTAGGATGCCCGTGGACGTTTAAATTATTGAAGATTGAATAATGACTGAATCTTTTGCTCAACTCTTTGAAGAGTTTCTAAACGAGACTGAATTCCAACAAGGTACTATCGTTAAAGGTACTGTAGTAGCTATCGAGAACGGTTTCGTTCTTGTAGACGCTGGTCTTAAGTCTGAGTCTGCTATCCCTGCTGAACAGTTCAAGAACGCTGCTGGCGAACTTGAAGTTGAAGTTGGTTCTGAAGTAGACGTAGCACTTGACGCTGTTGAAGACGGTTTCGGTGAGACGCAACTTTCTCGTGAGAAAGCTAAGCGTCACGAAGCTTGGATCGTTCTTGAGAAAGCTTACGAAGAAGCTGAAACTGTTGTTGGTATCATCAACGGTAAAGTTAAAGGCGGTTTCACTGTTGAACTAAACGGTATCCGTGCTTTCCTTCCTGGTTCTCTAGTAGACGTACGTCCTATCCGTGACACTGCTCACCTAGAAAACAAAGAGCTAGAGTTCAAAGTTATCAAACTTGACCAGAAGCGTAACAACGTAGTTGTTTCTCGCCGTGCAGTTATCGAGTCTGAGAACAGCGTTGAGCGTGACGAACTTCTAGAAACTCTACAAGAAGGTTCTGAAGTTAAAGGTATCGTTAAGAACCTTACTGACTACGGTGCGTTCGTAGACCTAGGTGGTGTTGACGGTCTTCTACACATCACTGACATGGCGTGGAAGCGCGTTAAGCACCCTTCTGAGATCGTTAACGTTGGTGACGAGATCCAAGTTAAAGTTCTTAAGTTCGACCGTGAGCGTACTCGCGTATCACTAGGTCTTAAGCAACTAGGCGAAGATCCATGGGTAGCAATCGCTAAGCGTTACCCAGAAGGTCACAAGCTAACTGGTCGCGTAACTAACCTAACTGACTACGGCTGCTTCGTTGAAATCGAAGAAGGTGTTGAAGGTCTAGTACACGTTTCTGAAATGGATTGGACTAACAAGAACATCCACCCATCTAAAGTTGTTAATGTTGGCGATGAAGTTGAGGTTATGGTTCTTGAGATTGACGAAGAACGTCGTCGTATCTCTCTAGGTCTGAAACAGTGTAAAGCTAACCCATGGCAGTCATTCGCTGAAGCGCAAGCTAAAGGCGACAAAGTTACTGGTAAGATCAAGTCTATCACTGACTTCGGTATCTTCATCGGTCTTGAAGGCGGCATCGACGGTCTAGTTCACCTATCTGACATTTCTTGGAATGTTGCTGGTGAAGAAGCAGTACGCGAATACAAGAAAGGCGACGAAATCTCTGCAGTAGTTCTTGCAGTAGACGCTGAGCGTGAGCGTATTTCTCTAGGCGTTAAGCAAATGGAAAATGACCCATTCAATGCTTACGTTGCTGACAACAAGAAAGGTACTCTAGTTAACGCTACAGTAACTGCAGTTGACGCTAAAGGCGCGACAGTTGAGATCATCGAAGGCGTTGAAGGTTACATCCGCGCTTCTGAAGTTTCTCGCGACCGCGTAGAAGATGCTTCTCTAATCCTAAGCGCTGGTGATGTTGTTGAAGCGAAGTTCACAGGTGTAGACCGTAAGAACCGCGTAATCAACCTATCTATCAAAGCTAAAGATGAAGCTGAAGAGCAAGAAGCAATGGCTTCACTGAACAAGCAAGAAGAAGGCGCGTTCGGTAATGCTATGGCAGACGCATTTAAAGCAGCTAAAGGTGAGTAATTCTCCCTCTGCTTAATAAAAGGAGCCCTTTGGGCTCCTTTTTTGTTGCCCGTAACTTTTATCTCGACAGCATGACTAACCTTTGAACAAAACCGCTAAAACTCTGTTATTAGTCAAATAATTATGCAGAATCTTATCAATAAGCCGTTAAAAATTAGCCAAGTGGCTATTAATCAACTAAATTCAATTTAGAGTTCAAAGCGCAAGCGTTTTGTACAAAAAGTAATGAGACATATTCGTGCAGGTGCTACGCAACGGGATTGAGAATATTTGTAATCAAAATGATGCAAGTATTTGTTGAATCTAAGAATGTTGTCTATAATCGCTGATAAAAGAACAAGACGAGGACGAACATGACTAAGTCTGAATTAATCGAACGTATCTGTACAGAGCAACCCCACCTGTCAGCTAAAGAAGTTGAAGATGCGGTGAAAGATATTTTGGAACAAATGGCAACGACGCTCGAGAGCGGTGACCGCATCGAGATTAGAGGCTTTGGCAGCTTTTCTCTACATTATCGCGAACCTCGAGTTGGCCGTAACCCTAAAACGGGTGAAAAGGTTGAGTTGGAAGGCAAGCACGTTCCACACTTTAAACCTGGTAAGGAACTCCGTGAGCGCGTGAATAGCGGAAGCTGAGTTAATAGGATTGATGAAGGCGGTATACCTCTGGTGTACCGCTTTTTTATTTGGGGTAATTTGTGCAGAAACATGGTTTATCACAAGCTTTTGCTGCATAATCGCTACAGTGTACAGAATGGAGACCGTAGATGATGAAAATAATTAAGGTACTAGCGGTAATAGTACTTTTCTTAACTGCTTTGGCGTTAGGATCTCAAAATCAGGCCGTTGTCACATTTAACTATCTTCTAGCACAGGGTGATTTTCATCTCTCTACCTTACTCGGTGGTGTGTTTGTCTCTGGTTTTGTACTTGCTTGGCTTCTTTTTGGTACATTACACCTCCGTTCGAAATTGCAAATTAATAAGTTAAAAAAGCAACTCAAGAAACATGAAGCGACAAAGCCTTCTTCGACAGCTACACCGGCTACAACAAATAAGTAGAATATCGAACGAATGCTAGAGTTATTGTTTTTACTACTGCCTATCGCCGCCGCTTACGGTTGGTATATGGGTAGTAGAAGCGCGAATCAAGAGCGACAAAAACAGTCCAACCAACTATCAAGGCAGTATGTCACGGGCCTTAACCTCTTACTGTCTGATCAGTCTGACAAGGCAGTCGATCACTTCATTGAACTGCTTCAGGTTGATGATGATACGATAGATACTCATCTTGCTCTCGGTAACCTATTTCGCTCTCGTGGCGAGGTCGACAGAGCGATTAAAATTCACCAAAATCTCATATCACGCCCAAGCCTGACAATTGACCAAAAGAATATCGCTTTGCAGCAATTGGCAAAAGACTACATGGTTTCAGGCTTTCTTGATCGTGCAGAACGTATCTTTGAACAGCTATCGGATGAGCCAGACCACAAAGAAGCAGCGCTCACTCAGCTTGTCGTGATCTATCAACAAACCCGCGAGTGGAACAAAGCGATTGACTGTGGTAGTCACCTCATCAAACTTGGTAAAAAGCGGATGAAAGGTGCCGTCTCACACTTTTGGTGTGAGTTGGCGCAAGAGCAGTTCGCTGATGGAAGGCAAGATAAAGCGGTTCAATTGCTGGAAAAGGCCCTCAAAGTTTATCCTAAGTGCGTCCGGGCAAGTATTGTCCTTGGCAAGTTGTGTTTAGAAAACGAAGATTATGAAGCCGCTGTAGCGCACTTTAAACGCGTTTTAGAGCAAGATCGTGATTTTGTTGGAGAAGTGCTGCCGCTGATTGCTGATTGTTACTATCACTTGTCGCAAGAAGAGTTGTTAGTGGCGTTCTTACGCGAATGTATTGGTAATAAAGCGGGCGTATCAGCAGAGCTCATGCTGGCACAATTAGTCGCGAAGCACGATGGCGTGGGTGCAGCTCAAGAAGTGCTGACACGTCAGTTGGTCAAAAACCCAACCATGAAGGGCTTCTACCGCCTAATCGACTACCATATTCAAGAAGCCGAAGAGGGGCGTGGCAAAGACAGCTTAACCACGCTACAGAAACTGGTGGGTGAACAGTTGAAAGTGAAACCACATTATCGTTGTCGAAAGTGTGGTTTTGCAACTCACTCGATATATTGGCACTGTCCATCATGTAAAGGATGGGGCTCGATCAAGCCAATTAGAGGCTTAGATGGCGAATAGCCACTAATTTTTATATAAGTAAAGTAATTAGGAGATGAAATGAACGACCCAAAAGTTATCGTTGCACTAGATTATGATAACCAAGCTGATGCGCTGGCATTTGTAGATAGAATTGATCCAGCAAGCTGCAGACTGAAAGTGGGTAAGGAAATGTTCACTCTGTTTGGTCCACAATACGTGAAGGCATTACACGATCGTGGATTTTCTGTTTTCTTAGATCTGAAGTTTCACGATATTCCTAATACTTGCTCTAAGGCGGTTCGCGCTGCGGCAGAAATGGGTGTGTGGATGGTGAATGTTCATGCTAGCGGTGGCGAGCGTATGATGACCGCTTCACGCGAGATTCTTGAGCCATACGGTAAAGATCGCCCAATGCTGATTGGTGTGACTGTGTTAACCAGCATGGAGCAGTCTGATCTCGCAGGTATCGGTCTGGATATCGCACCACAGGAACAAGTTATTCGTCTTGCTCAGTTGACGAAAAACTCAGGTCTAGATGGTGTTGTTTGTTCAGCACAAGAAGCGAATATGCTGAAAACGCAACTTGGCCAAGAGTTCAAGCTCGTCACACCGGGCATAAGACCAGCAGGCGCTGCAGTAGGTGACCAGAAGCGCATCATGACGCCTGTAGATGCAATTTCAGCAGGCTCTGATTACTTAGTTATTGGTCGCCCTATTACTCAAGCGGCAGACCCTGCTACGGTCTTAGCAGAGATCAATCAGTCTCTTGCCTAAAATATAACGCTATAGAAGTTTTGTAAGCCAAGCATTTATGCTTGGCTTTTATTTTACTGGTTTTCCACTGTGAAACTTAAAGTCGTCGTCTAGCGATTGAATGAGCTCAGCTTCAATTCCAGCAAGATACTGAACTCGCGCTTCTACACCTTCTCCTGCCACCTGTTCTGCAAGTACCAGATAGTCCTGGTAGTGACGTGCCTCAGAGCGCAATAATGAGATATAGAACTTGTTAAGGTCTTCATCTAAATAGGGGGCAAGCTTAGCAAAACGCTCGCATGAACGTGCTTCTATCAGGGCTCCGATGATTAGCTTATCAACGAGGGTTTGTGGCTCATAAGTCGCCATATTAGATATAAGGCCTTTGGCGTATCGGCCAGCAAATACAGGTTCGAACTCAATGCCACGCGATTCCATGATTTCAAGTACTTGATAAAAATGATGTAGCTCTTCTTTTATCAATAATACCATTTTGTCGATCAGCTCTTGACTATAGGTGTTGTTACTCCGAGGAATAATCGCTTTAGATATTTGACTCTTTCCTTTTAACGTCTCTAATGAGCCAGTTTTTCTGTATGCAAAATCCTCGTAAGGTTTAAACCATTCGAGTAAGGCTTGACTACTTGCATCATCAATCGCGTATTTGCGAATCAACAACATGGCGGATTGAGCTGCTTTGAGTTCACACATCAGGTGATCGATAAGTAGGACTTTTAGACGCACAGGCTTTTTAGCCTCATCGATCCACTCTTGTGGTGTCTCACAGTGTAAAAATTGGTGGATGGGCTCTAAAAGAGCATTAATCTGATTTTGTTGCATACGAATTCTATCGTTATTTAGTTATAAAAAAAGCTGCTTACTAGCAGCTTTCTATGATAGCAATGTTCGTTAGACGAAGTGAACTACCACTTCTTCTTCTCACCGAACAGTGCTTCCATGTCACTCTCTTTCTGGCGTTCTTCAAGCGCTTGAAGTTCTTCCGCGCTGCGAGATTGACGACGCTGCTCTAGATTATCGTGTATTTTTTGCAGCTTTTCTCTTGCCTGAATTGAGTAATTGTCATTTTTAGTACTCAGAACATCAAGGCCCTTTTTCAGGAGCTGAAGCGCGGTGCCTGGTTGGCCACGAGTGATGGCATCATTCGAACGTTTGATGACATTTTCGATATTGATTCGCAATTGGATCGTATCAAGTCGAGCACTTTCAACAACATACGTTTGAGTATCCATACGGCCTTTATTGTGCTCACTACGCACCGTGTCTCGCAGCCGTTTGACGAGTTTCAACATCATAATGGCGTGTTTATCACTGTTTGGCACCTTAAAAGTAGAGCTTTCAGGTGACTGATAAGAATCAGTGATTTGATTGATTTGGCTTTTCATTTGCTCAATACGTTGAGCAACATTTTTGTTTTTTGGATCAAGCTCTTTCATACTCTCCAAGCAATCGAGAATACGGTTGTTTAAACACAACAACAGCTCTTTACTGAAGGGAATATGGTGGGCGTTACCGATGAGGTCTTCTGTCGCATCAATCAGTGCAACGTAACGAGCAGACTCCTGCCTCTTTGTGGCCTCTACCTTGACCTTATATTGCAGCATGATGTTATAGCCAAGTACGAGTACAAGCAAAACAGCAACAAGAACAATAATTAATCCAATGTTCATAAACAACTAATCTAATGAGTTACAGCTATATCAAGGATACAGGAATCACTCCTATATCGGTATCGTTAATTTGTTGTGGGTAAGCGGTTTAGCCAAGTAGCAAAAGGGCTAAACTTACTCTTCACATCGAATACAATTCTTCACAAGTTATGAGCTAGGTGAATAGAAGTGTTCGAAACCAACATTTATACACTCATGCCGACCTTATATCTATCACCCCCATCGCAAAACCTTTAGCCACGTCAATAAACTGTGAAGTGATTGTTATTTTGAACGGGGACGTCTAATTGAAGTCCTTGATGCTGAACCACTTGCTTTGGCTAAAAAAAAGAATATTCTTATAACAATTAATTATATCGTTCGATGCCCTTTATTGAGGCGCAATGGCAGTAATAACGGATTAAGGGATTAACCATGAAGTTGCAGCAGCTTAAGTACATTGTTGAAGTGGTCAACCATAACTTAAATGTCTCAGCAACCGCTGAAAGTTTATACACGTCTCAGCCTGGCATTAGTAAGCAAGTACGTTTGCTTGAAGATGAGTTAGGTATTCAAATTTTTGAGCGGAGTGGTAAGCACCTGACGAAAGTTACGGATGCGGGGGAAGACATTGTTAAGATCTCGCAGGAGATCCTCGCTCGCGTCGAGAGCATTAAAGCTGTAGCTGGGGAGCATACTCATCCAGAAATGGGGACGCTGAATATCTCAACCACACATACCCAAGCCCGCTACGCACTACCAGAAGTGATTAAAGGCTTTACCGCTCGATACCCGAATGTCTCACTTAATATGCATCAGGGCACGCCGAGCCAGATGTCAGAAGCGATTGCCAAGGGGACGGCAAACTTCGCAATTGCGACAGAAGCACTGCACCTTTATCAAGATGCGATTATGTTGCCGTGTTATCACTGGAACCGTTCAATCGTTGTACCTAAAGATCACCCATTGGCGAAGAAAGGCGATATCTCTATCCACGATCTGGCAGCATACCCAATCGTAACCTATGTATTTGGCTTTACCGGGCGTTCTGAACTGGACACTGCATTTGATCGAGAGGGGTTAAGTCCGAAGGTCGTGTTTACTGCGACAGACGCTGACGTTATCAAAACTTACGTACGCATGGGGATTGGCGTTGGTGTGATCGCCAGTATGGCGGTTGATGAGCAGCTAGACTCTGACTTAGTTGCGATTGATGCAAGTCACTTGTTTAGTGCCAGCACTACCAGCATTGGCTTCCGTCGTGGCACTTTCCTGAGAACTTATATGTTTGATTTTATGGAGCGATTCGCGCCTCATTTGACTCGTCCTTTAGTAGAACAAGCGATCTCTCTCAAGTCTAATGCAGAGATAGAGGAGATGTTTAAAGGCATTAAGCTGCCCGTTCGTTAATTGTTTCATCTACATCTTGGTTACCTACAACGTTAGTCAAGCCGATCGAGTCGCTATTTGCCTTGGCGACTCTGTCTCTTACTACTACAATGACCTCCCATACTGGAGGAAACGATGCAGCAACAGTTCACTCATATTGATCGATGGTTAGTTAAACACCAAAAATATTGGCGAATCGAGCCTTTTCTGTTCGTGTGTAATCAACACGATGCTTTGCCAAATTTGCCTAGTCAAATCCTTGAGTGGCTTGATTCTCTGCAGCCAAGCGATATTACGGACTTTAAGCAAAATCCCGAATCACTTCAAAACACACTGTTTGAACTCGTTCCTTCGTTATTTGACGCGTCAATTATTGAGCCAGAATATCAATACGCTGCTGTCCCCCCCAGTTTAGACTCCCACTTATATGCCGGTATCCCCGGGAGAAAACTCACTCAAATCAACGCCATGAGTGCAGTATGCCTTGATGGGGAGCATGGCCTTCCTTGGCTGGAATGGTGTTCAGGCAAAGGATATTTGGGGCGCATTTTAGCGACCGTCAGCAACAGAGCGGTTACGAGTTTGGAGTATCAAGAGCAGTTATGTGTTGATGGTCAATCATTGGCCGATAAGCTTAATTTGCCGATGAACTTTGTCCATGGTGATGCGCTGAGTGCTCAAGCACAGTCGCTTTGTTACTCTGAGCAACATGCCGTCGCTCTTCATGCGTGCGGGGACTTACATGTCACCCTGATAAAGAATGCTGCTTTAGCGGGAACCAAAGCACTGACGATTGCGCCCTGTTGTTATCATTTGATTGGCGACGATCACTATCAGCCGCTATCAACGGCCGCGAAAGCCAGTGAACTCAAACTATCTAAATCAGATCTGCGCATTCCACTGCAAGAGACGGTCACAGGTGGAGAGAGAGTCCATCGCCATCGTCAATTAGAGATGACCTATCGATTAGCCTTTCAACACTTGATTGGGCAGGAGCTCGGTTTAACGGACTACCTACCTATACCGAGCATAAAAAAATCTTTGTTAGCAGAAGGGTTCGAAGCCTTCTGTTTTTGGGCGGCAGAAAAGAAAGCATTATCCTTGCCTGCTGTGGATTTTGGTTATTACCAATCAATGGGCGAAATGAGCTTTTGGCGAATGGAAGCGTTGAGTTTACTGCCGCAGATCTTTCGTCGACCTCTGGAACGTTGGTTAGTTTTAGATCGCGCGCTGTATTTGACTGAAAAGGGCTATGAGGTGACAGTCGGTACGTTTTGTGAGCGACAAGCTACGCCAAGGAACCTAATCATTCGCGCTGATCTAAGAAAACAAACTGGAGTGCCTTTGAAAGGTTAGCTCCCAAATTTGTGGTTTTACTCTATTATTATTTTTATCACTTGTTACCATGAAGACCTTATTAGTGACGACGTTGTCTAAGGAAAGATAGGACTAAGACGTCAGTTGGGTACTGAAATCAGGGAGTAAGGATGAAGGTACAAAGAGCCATCAAATGGCTACTAATAACTTGTTGTTTGGGCTTTAGTGCTCACTTAGCAGCGGATGAAGCACGAGTCTATATATCGCAAATCATTGACCATCCGGCATTAAACTCAGTGAAAAAGGGCTTGGTTGAAGGGCTAGCCGAAGCAGGGTATCAGTCAGGGAAGAACTTGACGATAGAGTACCAAGTGGCCAATGGCTCGACCTCAGAAGCGGTGCAGATCGCGCGCCAGTTTGTCGGGGAAAACCCAGATGTCATGGTCGGTATTGCAACGCCTACGGCGCAAGCTTTAGTGGCTTCATCACGTTCAATCCCTATCGTTTTTACAGCGGTGACGGACCCTGTAGGGGCGCATCTCGTTAAGCGATTAGATGAGCCTGGTCGCAATGTCACGGGCTTGTCCGATCTGTCTCCCATCTCTCAACATCTCGATCTACTCAAAGAGCTTTTGCCAGAAACAAAAAGAGTCGGGGTACTGTTTAACCCTGGAGAAGCAAACTCGGTTGCCTTGCTTGAACGAATTGAAGCGCAAGCGAGTCAAAGAGGTTTAACCATCATACAGTCCGAGGTGCTGAGAAATAGCGATGTAAAACATTTGTCCAAGCGCTTGTCAAAGCAAGTGGATGTTATCTATGCCATGACAGATAATACGATAGCCAGTGCCATAGACGACCTTATTGCTCCAGCGACTGAGCAGAATGTTCCTGTATTTTCGGGTGCGGTTGATTACGTTGAAATGGGCGCAATCGCAGGTTTGGGCTTTGACTATTACCAAATTGGTAAAGAAACAGCAGAATATGTTGTACGAGTGCTAGAAGGCGAGGAACCAGGCTCAATCCCAGTGAGAGTCGCCAAAGGGAGCGATTTAGCGGTGAATATCCAAGCTGCGCAAAGGCTGGGGATAGAGATTCCCCAGTCGGTCAAAGCGCGCGTTACACAACTGTATTAATTGGTTAATCTACTAACTGGCTAATTTCATTTGGTATTGTTCGATAACTCGAACGATATCATCGGCCTTCTTAAAGGTGCGGATCTCTCTAAATAACGCATCCGCTTCTGGGTATTGCTGGCGAAGATAAGAGAACCATTGCTTGACTCGGTTCGAGTAGTAAAGCCCTTTGTCCCCTTTCATCTCATAGTGAGAATAAACGATCAGCAACTCCACCACTTCATCCCAAGGCATAGGTTTAGCATTATGCTTTACGACATTACCTAGGTTTGGAACGTTAAACGCGCCACGACACACCATCAGTGAATCAATGCCAGTGGTTTCAATACAGCGTTGACCGTCTTCAAAGTTCCAAATTTCACCATTAGCAATTAATGGCATAGAGGTGCGTTGACGGATTTTATCGATGTACTCCCAGCGAATCTCACTGGCCTTATAACCACCCGTTTTGGTACGTGCATGAATAGTAAGCTCATTGGCACCCGCCTGTTCAATGGCGTCCACCACATCAAAGCAGTCTTCAGGGTTGTCCCAGCCCAAACGTATTTTTGCTGTCACAGGGATATGACTTGGTACCGCTTCACGACAGGCCTTAACCACCTCATGAATGGTATTGGGCTCTTTGAGTAGTGCAGCGCCGCCCCCGTGTTTGTTGACCAACCTTGCAGGACAGCCGAAGTTAATGTCGATGCCTTTGGCACCGAGTTCAGCGGCTTTGATCGCATTTTCTGCCATCCATTTCGCGTGTTGACCCAACAGTTGTAAATGAACGGGCACACCGGATTTGGTTTGAGAACCTTGCTTGAGTTCAGGGCACAGACGATGGAACACGTGATCGGGCAGCACTTGATCACTGACACGAACGAACTCAGTGACACACAGGTCATAGTCGTTGATGTTCGTGAGGATTTCTCGCATCAGGTGGTCGAGAACACCCTCCATAGGGCCTAAAACTACTCGCATGCTGGATGGTTACTCCGGTGTGAAAATTTGGAGCGCGATTGTAGGCTGAATTATGTGCAAAGTCACGCCACTTTCTCGCTGAAAGGGCGAGTTGACGGTATACTCGCAAGATAACGCAATACAGAGAAAACCAACATCATGTCTTATTCACTACTCAATACTGCCGATTTTCCGACTCAAGAATCATCATGGTTCATTGAGGGGGCGGTTCTGGCTGCTAATTTCACAGTGAAACCTCTAGACCCCGTTTCTTGGATTGGGCAAGTCTTAGGAGAGAGTAC